>NZ_JAAGPE010000073.1:0-37820 GCF_017104605.1 Burkholderia sp. Ac-20384
ACCGGAAACGGTCGCGCCAGCGCCGGCGTCGCATGGCAGCGTGCGGCCGCATCGGGAATCGCGCCAGGCGCGTGCCCGGTCAGCACGGCCAGTTCAACCAACGCGGCGCGGCGTGCGCCCGCGAGTGCCGGCAGTTCGGCGCGCGTATCGTCGGCAAATGCGCGCGAGCGCGCGACCTCCAGATCGGACACGAGGCCGTGCGCACGTTGCCGTGCAGTCAGTGCGGCGAGGCGGTCGGCGATCGCGACCGAACGATCGGCCACGTCGATCCGCTCGCCATAGGCGCATGCCTGCGCATAGGCGGCGGTCGTCTCGGCGGCCACCGCGACACGCATCGCATCCGATGCGGCCTGCACAGCCTCCGAATCGGCACGCGCGGCATCGACGAGATGGCCGACGCGCCCCCACAGATCGACTTCCCACGACACCGCGAACGACGGAGAGAAACCCCAGCGCGTCCGCGCATCGGAACCCTTCGCGCTCGCAGCGATCTGGTCGGGCGCGTGCTTGCCGTAGTCGACGCCGAACCCGGCTGTCGTGTCGGGCAATCGCGCGGCGTCCGCTTCGTCGAGCACGGCCCGCGCCCGCGCGACGCGTGCCGCGGCCACCGCGAGATCGCGGTTCTGCGCGAGCGCTTCGCGGACGAGTGCGTCGAGCACCGGATCGTCGAACAGTTGCCACCAGCGATCGGGCAACGTGCCGCCGGACGCGACGGGCGCATCGGCCGCCGCGTCGAACGGCGCCGTGCGCGCCGCGTCGGCCACCGGCGGACGGTACGGATCGCCGACCGAGCAGGCGGCAAGCGTCGCGGCGCTCAGCAACGCGGCAGCAACGGACAAACGAAAGGAAACCGGAGGAAAGGACGAGGCGTGCATCGTGCAAGGGCTGTCGAACAAACGATGGGCCTATGGTAATTTCGAGCCATTCAGTCGATCTCGCGCGCAAAGCGCATTCGTCGTCGAGAAAAGGACACGTGGACCAATTTTTCAGTGCGCTCGAGCACAAGGACAAGCACAAGCAGATCGCGGTCGTCGCGTCCGACGCGGCGGCCGGCAGCGCGTATCCGCCGCATTCGCATCGGCATGGCCAGCTGATTCACGCGATTTCCGGCGTGATGCTCGTGCATGCGGATGCCGGCAGCTGGGTCGTGCCGACGGGGCGGGCGGTCTGGGTGCCGGGCGGCACGCAGCACGAGATCCGGATGGCCGGCGACGTGCAGATGCGCACGGTGTTCGTCGCGCACGAAGTGCGGCCGAGCCTGCCGCGCGAATGCCGCGTGATCGAGGTCGGCACGTTGCTGCGCGAGCTGATCGTGACCGCGAGCGACCTGCCGGCCGATTACGACCTCGCGCACCGCGCGGGCCGCGTGCTCGCGCTGATCCTCGATGAAATCGAGATCGCGCCGCTGCTGTCGCTGCATGTGCCGATGCCGCGCCATCCGGCGCTCGCCGCGTTGTGTACGCAGCTCATCAATGAACCGTCGTCGGTCGTCACGCTGCAGTCATGGGCGCGCGACGCGCACATGAACGAGCGCACGCTCGCACGCACCTTCAAGCGTGAAACGGGCATGACGCACGGTGCGTGGTGCCGTCATGCGCGCCTGCTGCTGAGCCTGCCGCGCCTCGCCGCCGGCACGCCTATCCTCGAACTCGCGCTCGAACACGGCTACGACAGCCCCAGCGCGTTCGCGGCGATGTTCCGCAAGGCACTCGGCGTGCCGCCGAGCGAGTACTTTCAGCGGCGCTGAAGCGTACTGTCCGTTTCGCGACGATCGCGTGCTGACGGGCGCGCGCGGCGCGACAAGCCGCTCGCTACAGTAGCGGCATCGCACGACACCGGCGCCACGCGCCCGCCCCGCCGATGGATCTGATTCAAAGCATGCAGGTTTTCGTCACGCTCGCCGACGCGGGGACCTTCACCGAAACCGGCAAGCGGCTCAACCTCACGACCGCGTACGTGAGCCGCACGATCGCGTCGCTCGAGACGCATCTCGGCATCCGCTTGCTGAACCGCACGACGCGCTCGATGTGCCTGACCGAAGCCGGCGAACGCTATCTGGCGCGCGCACGCGACATCACGCTCGCCGTCGACGCGAGCGAACGCGAAGCACGCGGCGCACGGCTGCATCCGCACGGCCGGCTGCGTGCGCACTGCAGCGCCAGCATCGCGAACCGTTTCGTGATTCCGCTCGTCGCGCACTTCCAGGCGCGCTATCCGGACGTCAGTGTCGACCTGACGCTCGCGCCGCAGGTACCGGATCTGGTCCGCGACAGCTACGACGCCGCGGTGATCGCGATGCCGAGCCTGCCGAGCTCCGATCAGGTCGCGATCGACGTCGGGCGGATCGGCAGCGTGCTGTGCGCAGCGCCCGCGTATGTCGCCCGGCACGGGATGCCCGATACGACGTGTGCGCTCGCCCGGCATCGCTGCCTGCAACTGATCGCGCCCGCCTACCCGGTGCGCGAATGGACGCTGACGCGCGGTGCGGACTCGGAAACGATCGCGTTCGAGCCATCGATGACGGCCGATATCGCGGCATCGCTCGAAATCGCGGTACGGGAAGGGGCGGGAATCGGCCTGCTGCCCGAGTTCGTTGCGGACGACGGGCTGCGTTCAGGCGCGCTGGTGCGCGTGCTGCCCGATTACCGGGCGGAAGACGTAGGCGTGTTTCTGGTGTATCCGTCGCGCAAGCTTCTCGACGCGAAGACGCGCGCGTGGGTGGATTTCATGAAAGCGGAACTGCGGGTAGCGCTCGCCGGGCCGCGCGGCGGCCACCGCGCGGACGACGACGAAACGGCCGCGCCGGACACCTCCGGCGCGGCCGCCCAACCCCCGCTTACGCGACAGCCTTCACCGCCGGCTGCGCACCAAAAAACGTCGCCTGCGCCGCTTCGTCCGCACGCGCATACGCGCGGTTGATGCCGCTGATCACCGCGCGGATCGACGCGGTCGTCAGGTTCGCGTCGATGCCGACGCCGAACGCGCTGCCGCGCACGCCCGTGCCGGCCAGCTCCGCGATCGCGATCGCCTTCGCATCGGCGCCTTGCGACAACGCACGCTCCTCGTAGTGCTGGATTCGCAGCGGCGTGCGCAACGCGTGCATCAACGCGTCGAGCGGGCCGTTGCCTTCGCCGCGCAGCACGCGGCGCTCGCCATGCACGTCGGCGGTCAGCACGATCGTCTCGCGGCCGTCGCGCTCGGTCAGCTCATGGCCGACATAACGCAGCGGCGCATCGCCTTCCACGTATTCCTGCTGGAACAGCGACCAGATCTGCGCGCTCGTCACTTCGAGCCCGCTGTCGTCGGTCAGGCGCTGCACGGCCGCGCTGAAGTCGACCTGCAGGCGACGCGGCAGCGCGACGCCATAGCTCTGCTCGAGCAGGTACGCGATACCGCCCTTGCCCGACTGGCTGTTCACGCGAATGATCGAGTCGTACGTGCGGCCGACGTCGCTCGGATCGATCGGCAGGTACGGCATTTCCCACACGGCATCGGGGCGCTGCACCGCGAAGCCCTTCTTGATCGCGTCCTGGTGCGAGCCGGAGAACGCGGTGAACACGAGGTCGCCGACATACGGATGGCGCGGATGGATCGGCAACTGCGTGCATTCCTCGGCCGTGCGCGCGACTTCGTTGATCTGCGAGAAATCGAGGCCCGGATCGATGCCCTGCGAGTACAGGTTCAGCGCGAGCGTGACGAGGTCGACGTTACCGGTGCGCTCGCCGTTGCCGAACAGGCAGCCCTCGATGCGGTCCGCGCCGGCCATCACCGCGAGCTCGGCCGCCGCGACCGCGGTGCCGCGGTCGTTGTGCGGATGCACGGACACGATCAGCGCATCGCGGCGCGCGAGGTTGCGGTGCATCCATTCGATCTGGTCCGCGTAGAAGTTCGGCGTGCCGACTTCGACGGTGGCCGGCAGGTTCACGATCGCCTTGTGCTCCGGCGTCGGCTGCCACACGTCGAACACGGCGTCGCAGACTTCCTTCGCGAAATCGAGCTCGGTCGCCGTGAAGGTCTCCGGGCTGTATTGCAGCGTGAAATGCGTGTCGGTCGCGGCATCGGCGAAGCGCTTGATCGTGCGCGCGGCGTTCACCGCGAGTTCCTTCACGCCGTCGCGGTCGAGGCCGAACACGATCTTGCGGAATTCCGGCGCGGTCGCGTTGTACAGGTGCACGATCGCGCGCTTCGCGCCGCGCACCGAGTCGAAGGTGCGCTCGATCAGGTCGTCGCGCGCCTGCGTGAGCACCTCGATCGTCACGTCGTCGGGAATGTGGCCGCCTTCGATCAGCTCGCGCACGAAGTTGAAGTCGGTCTCGGACGCCGACGGGAATGCGACCTCGATCTCCTTGAAACCGATCGCGACCAGCATCTTGAACATTCGCATCTTGCGCGTCGCGTCCATCGGCTCGAACAGCGACTGGTTGCCGTCGCGCAGGTCGGTGCTCATCCAGATCGGCGCTTGCGTGATCGTGCGCGTCGGCCACATGCGGTTCGGCAGGTTGACGGGCGTGAACGGTCGGTACTTCGTCGCGGGGTTCTTCAGCATCATGATGTTCGGTCCTCGGTCGGTTTGTCGGGAAACCGCCGCGCGCGGGCCATCCGTCGGGGTGGCAAGCTGCGCGCGCAGCGATAAAAACAGGTGAAAGCGGCACAACGGCAAAGCAGTACGGCGAACGACAGCCTTGGCGGTTGAGCGACCGGGACGGAGCGGAGCGATTCGGAAGAAGGACGAACTCAGGCGCCGGTCGACAACCGGGGCCAGGTCAGTGATGCGGGGGAAATCTGGCGCTTCAGGAAAGAAGCAGATGGAAAGCGCGCAGCCGCAGACCCAGCCCGGAGAAACGGGCTAGTAGTCGTAGCGAGAAGAGGGGCTGGGCGGCTTGCATGGCCGAAATCAAATCACAGGGTGACGGGGGCTGTCAACGGGTTGCGCGCAAATGGCACCGAATTCGATCGCTCAGAATCAGTCTCGTCCGATAGGCGGCGTGCCGCCCCGTCGATATGCTTCATGGGTGCGGCGCCGGTGAGGCCCCTGTTCACGTTCGGAGTGAGTTGGTCTACGTACTTCGCCGGTTGCCGCACCCCCTCCTGTTGCAATCAATCGGGTTTCGGTGTGGGCGTTCGGTGGTGGCCGGTGGGCGCGGCCACGACAGAGATGCTGATGTTGAAACCAACGCTGCCAGATGCGAACGCCGAGCGTCCGCGCCGAAGCCCGATTGCCCCCCACCTCCCGGCCCGCCTCATCTGCGCAACCGCGCATCATTCAGAAAAGCGATACATCCGCCGATATAATTTCCTGAATATATCGAAACACCTTCAATTAAACACACTTCATTAAATCGATTAACCTCCATTTTCGATTTACTGAACAATAGCCATTCCCCGGCGAATATTTTTTTATTTATTTTTCGGCATGCTCGGTACGTCGCATTTCAAACGGCAAACGTTTGCGCGACACAGCTAGAAGCCTTACCCGTCATTCCTCAGGAGGAAAGCATGGCCGATTCTCAAACGTCATCCAATCGCGCCGGCGAGTTTTCGATTCCGCCGAATACCGAATTCCGCGCGATTTTCTTCGCGAATGCCGCCGAGCAGCAGCACATCAAGCTGTTTATCGGCGACAGCAAGGAACCCGCCGCGTATCACAAGCTGACGACGCGCGACGGCACGCGTGAAGCGACGCTGAATTCCGGCAACGGCAAGATTCGCTTCGAAGTGTCGGTGAACGGCAAGCCGTCGGCCACCGATGCGCGCCTCGCACCGATCAACGGCAAGAAATCGGACGGCTCGCCGTACACGGTCAACTTCGGGATCGTCGTGTCGGAAGACGGCCACGACAGCGACTACAACGACGGCATCGTCGTGCTCCAGTGGCCGATCGGCTGACCTGATGCGCGTCTGACGCGCACCTGACGACTCACCACCGCCGGCCGCCTCCGGGCCGGCCGGCGGTTGCGCGCCGCCTTCCGCGGCACCGCCCCCTCTTTTGCATCGAAACCCGCCCTACCAACGGAGACATCCATGCCCCTCCTTTCGGCTTCGATCGTCAGCGCCCCCGTGGCGACATCGGAAACCTACGTCGACATTCCGGGCCTGTACATCGACATCGCCAAGGCAGAGATTCGAGACGGGAAACTGCAGGTCATCCTCAACGTGCCGACGCCGTACGCGACCGGCAACAACTTCCCCGGCATCTATTTCGCGATCGCGACCGACAAGGGCGTCGTCGCGGACGGCTGCTTCACCTATTCGTCGAAAGTGCCCGAAGCCACCGGGCGCATGCCGTTCACGCTGGTTGCGACGATCAACGTCGGCACCGGCGTCACGTTCGTGAAGGGCCAGTGGAAAAGCGTGCGCGGCAGCGCGATGCATATCGATTCGTACGCGAGCCTGTCCGCGATCGGCGACACGGCCGCGCAATCGTCGTCGCAAGGCAGCGGCAGCGGAAGCGGCGAAACCGGCGCGGGCGGCAACCCGGGCGGCACGGGTAGCGGCACGATCGGCGGCGGCGGCGAGCGCGACGGCACGTTCAACCTGCCGCCGAACATCAAGTTCGGCGTCACCGCGCTCACCAACGCGGCGAACGACCAGACGATCGACATCTACGTCGACGACAACCCGAAACCGGCCGCCACGTTCAAGGGCGCCGGCGTGCAGGACCAGAACCTCGGCACCAAGGTGCTCGATTCCGGCAAGGGGCGCGTACGCGTGATCGTGATGGCGAACGGCAAGCCGTCGCGGCTCGGCTCGCGGCAGGTCGACATTTTCAAGAAGTCGTACTTCGGGATCGTCGGCTCGGAAGACGGCGCCGACGACGACTACAACGACGGCATCGTGTTCCTGAACTGGCCGCTGGGCTGAACACGATGACTTGCGGCGCGCGCAGCGTGTGCGCGCCGTTGACGAAGCCGCAATGGCGACGGGGCCAACCACCCATTGCGAACCGATTCATTCGAGCAGTCCGTTGCAGTTCCACTGCTGTACTCCGCGCGCGACAACGGCGAAATCCATTCACCGGCCGCGCAATGCAAGACCTTTCATCGAGACGAGGACGACATGTCACAACCGTTTACCCATGACGATCTGTACGCCCTGCTGCAACTCGCCGGCAACGATGCCACCGCCGTCCAGGCGAACGGCGACCAGGCGGTGCTCGACCGGATGCGCCAGTTCATGACCGCGCAGCTCGTCGAAAAGCTGCCGCAATACGATGTGTTCGTCGACATCGCGACGATCCCGTACAGCTTCGACGTCGGCAGCTGGCAAAACAAGGTGAAGGCCGATGCGGCCGGGCAAGTGATCGCCTGCACGGTGACGTGGGCCGGCGCGCCCGGCGTGCTGCCCGGCGCCGCGGCGAAGTTCGGCGTCGGGGCGGTGGTCAACTACTTCTCGAAAGCGACACCGCAGCCGCAGCCCACGCAGCCGGACACCACGACGACCGGCGGCGGCGAACGCGACGGCCTCTTCAACCTGCCGCCGAACATCGCGTTCGGCGTGACTGCGCTGGTCAATTCGTCGGCGCAGCAGACGATCGAGGTCTTCGTCGACGACAACCCGAAACCGGCCGCGACGTTCCAGGGCGCCGGCACGCAGGACGCGAACCTGAACACGCAGATCGTGAACTCCGGCAAGGGGAAGGTGCGCGTGGTCGTGACGGCAAACGGCAAGCCGTCGAAAATCGGCTCGCGTCAGGTCGACATCTTCAAGAAGACCTACTTCGGTCTGGTCGGGTCGGAAGACGGGACGGACGGTGACTACAACGACGGTATCGCCATCCTGAACTGGCCGCTCGGTTAAGCAGCGTCACGCCGCCCCCCCTCGCCACGCCGCCCGGCGTGGCGATTCGCTTCGGCACGCCGGACCCGGCGCCGCGACGGCCTCTCGCCGCCCTGCCCCATCGGACTATCCGAATCGGTTGTGCCCGATCGCGGTCCTGCCGCGCCCCCGCCTCGATCGCCTTTGCTTCGCTGCGATTTCCCGTGCCCGTCACCGCCTTTCGTCGGGTCGCTCCCTGATTGATCGACACGCCATTCCGCACACAGGACTTGCGCTCCATAACTCCGACTCATAGAATCGTAGTTATGGAGCGCATCGATGCGCAGGCAACGTCGGTGGTCTACCGACCCCATGCATCAATCAACCGGAGTCAATCAGTGGCAAAGCGAATTCTTGTGATCGGGGCCGGCTTCGCCGGCATGTGGAGCGCGCTGAGCGCGGCGCGCGTGCTGGACGCGCAAGGTCGAACCGACGTGGAAATCACCGTGGTGGCGCCCGACGCGCATCTGCACGTCCGTCCGCGCCTCTATGAAGAAGGCCCGGCAAACTTCCGGGCGCCGCTCGGCGAGATCTTCGACGCGGTGGGCGTGACGTTCGTCCAGGGTACGGTCGAGCGCATCGACGTCGCGGGCCGGACCGCCGACGTGCTGGGCACGGACGGCGAGGCGACGACGCTCGACTACGACCGCCTCGTGCTGGCGGCCGGCAGCCGCCTGTTCCGCCCCGCGATTCCGGGCCTGGCCGAACATGCGTTCAGCGTCGATCAAACCGACGAAGCCGTCGAACTCGAAGCGCACATTCGCGATCTGGCGTTGCAGCCGGCCTCCACGGCACGCGATACGGTCGTGGTGGCAGGCGGCGGATTCACGGGCATCGAGACGGCCGCGGAAATGCCGGCCCGCCTGCGCGCCGCGCTGGGCGAGCACGCGAACGTGCGGGTCGTGATCGTCGAGCGCAACGACGCGATCGGCCCCGACCTGGGCGCGGGCCCGCGTCCCGTGATCGAGGAGGCGCTGCGCACGCTCGGCGTGACGTGGAAGCTCGGGTCCGGCGTCGCATCGGTCGACGCGGGCGGCATCACGACGGCGGACGGCGAGCGGATCGAGTCGAGCACCGTGATCTGGACGGCCGGCCTGCGCGCCAGCACGCTGACCGAACAGATTCCGGGCCGCCGCGACGCGACGGGGCGCCTGCATGTCGATCGCAACCTGGCGGTCGAAGGCGTGCCGGGTGTCTACGCGACGGGCGACGTTGCGTATGCGGCCACCGACGACGAAGGCAACCACACGATGATGTCATGCCAGCACGCGATGAACCTGGGCCGTTCGGCAGGGCACAACGTGGCCGCCGATCTGCTGGGTCTGGAACAGATCCCGTACAGCCAGCCGAAGTACGTGACGTGCCTGGATCTCGGCCCGTGGGGCGCGGTCTATACGGAAGGTTGGGATCGCGAAGTGAAGCTGAAGGGGGCGGAGGCGAAGAAGCTCAAGCACCAGATCAATTCCGAGTGGATCTATCCGCCGCGCGCGGATCGCTCGGAAGCGCTGGCGGCCGCGGATCCGCTGCGGATCGTCGTGGCCTGAACGGCGCGTTTGCCCGCACGATGCGCGGGGTGCGGCAGAAGCATCCCGTGTGTCGTCGTGTCGTGTCGTGCCGCGTCGCTCCATCGCGGCGCGACGCCACGCGAATCAGCGCTCGCCGCCGCGGCTGGCCGCACGATCGGCAAACCAGCCGACCACCTTGGGGCCGTAGCCGGCGGGCGCTTTCGACCAGGCCTGCCCGGCGAGATCGGCGAGCGACTGCTTCCTGAGTTCCTCCCGCATCGCCCGTTCCGCCGCCTGCATCACCGCGTGAATCGAACAGGTGCCGCGCGTGGCCCACGCGGGCGGCTCACCGTCGAACACCGCACACTGGCCGCGCACTTCGCGGCAGTCGAACAGTCGCTTGTCGCCGTCGATCGCTTCGACGACATCCTGCACGGAAATATCGCGCGCGGGCCTCGCCAACGCGAAGCCACCGCGAATGCCTTCGCTGGACACGACGATCCCGGCCTTCGCGAGACGCGTGAAAAGTTTGGCCGCGTAATCGACGGAGACGCCCTGCATCTCGGCGAGGTCGCGCACGCTCGCGTCGCGCACGCCCGTGGATGTATCGGCGAGATAGAGCAGGCAATGCAGGCCATACTCGACGCCGGTGCTGATGAACGACATGCTATTGCGACTCGTGGTATCGGAGTTCGGAGCGTAGCGCAGGACGGCGACAATGTCATCCGTCGCGCCATCCGTTCCTTTTTCGTCGGAGAGAGAGGGTCGCTTGCATCCGCCAGCCCTGCAAGAACGATCAAATGCCTCCGCCGCCGATACCATATAGTCCGCCCGACACGCCCATTGGAACGCCATGAACCCGGTAGGACAAGCACTCTGGTTTATCGAAACCCGGCTGGACCGCGAACTGACGCTCGACCGGATTTCCGCCAATTGCGACATGTCGCGCTTCGGCTTCTCGCGGCTGTTCTCGATGAATACCGGCTGGCCGGTGATGCGCTATGTCCGGTCGAGGCGGCTCACGCGTGCGGCACGCGCGCTCGCGCAAGGCGCGCCGGACATCCTGCAGGTGGCACTCGATGCCGGCTATGGCTCCCATGAGGCGTTCACGCGCGCCTTCCGCGATTGCTTCGGCATGACGCCCGAGGACGTGCGGGCACGGCGCACCCTTGACGGATTGTCTCTTGTGGAGCCGCTTCGCATGAAAGAACTGAAACTCATCGCCGTGACGCCGTCGCGCTTCGAAGATGCCGGTAAGCGGCTGATCGCCGGCATGAGCGACCGCTACACCTTCGAAACCAACGAAGGCATTCCGGCGCTGTGGCAAGCGTTCATCCCATACATCGGTACCATTCCCGGCCAGGTCGACTATGTGACCTACGGCGTGTGCTGCAACCCGGATGCGGATGGCAGCTTCGAATACATCGCGGGGGTGGAAGTCACGAGCCGCAACCGGTTGCCCGCACCCTTTCGCTGGGTCGAACTCGAACCGCAGCGGTATGCGGTCTTCGAACACAAAGGGCACATCTCAACGCTTCATCAAACGATCTACAGCATCTGGAACGGCTGGCTGCCGACGTCGGGATTCAAGGCGGTCGACGCACCCGAGTTCGAGCGCTACAGCGCGGACTACGATCCGGTGACGGGCGCCGGCGTGCTGGAAATCTGGTTGCCGGTCGAACCCGCTGCGTAAGTGGCTTGCCCTGATCGGCCGCGACTTGGCTCGCCGCGGCCGGTCGGTCAACGCATCGTCATCGTCGATATCACCACGCCCACCGTACGCCCGCATTCCCGGTGATCGTGCGCTGGTGTTCACCGCCGAGGTTCGTCAGGTAGCTGACCGTCGCATACACGCTGCCGCGCTTCGTCAGTTGCGCCACGAGCCCCGCGCCGATCTGTCCGGCCGTCTGCCCGACCTGCGTGCCGATCGTCGTCGAGCCGCCGAAGGTGGTCCTGTCGTCGGTGCCGAACGAGCGCAGCACGTTTACGCGCAGGTACGGCTTCCAGCTCACGCCGTTGGCCTCGAACGCATATTGCAGCCGCGCGCCGATCCGGCCGAGGAACGTGTTGCCGTTGTTCCAGCTCACGCTCGAGATCCCGTCGTTGAAGCGGTCGAGCGACAGCCATTGCCACACGAGCTGCGCCTGCGGCTCCAGCGTCAGCCCGTAGCCGAGCGCGATCGGCAACCCGGCCTCGACCGAACCCGTGAACGCGTTGCCGTTCGTCGAGCCGCCGACGTTGTCGGTCGAATGCGTGCGAACCGTCAGTGCGCTGCCCATCAGCACGGCATCGGTGTACCAGCCGCCCGGGCCGATGTGCGTCCAGTAGCCGCCGAGGTTGTACGCGTTGACCTGCAGCGAGCCGACGCCCAGGTCCTGCTGCGCGAGCGCGAAGCCGTTCACGTCGCCGACCGCGCGCGAGAATCCAAGGAAGAAGCCGTAGTGGTTGCGATGGCCGCTCGCGGTGGTGTCCGCGTACAGATCCTGCCCGACCTGCATCCCCCACACCGTGCCGTCGTACGACGGTGTCACGTCGCCCTTCTGCTTGATGTCGCTGTGGCCGCCCCACACGCGTGCCCACGATGCGGGGATCGAACCGTTCTCGGCCAATAAGCCTTGTTCGCCTTGCCGGTCGTGGAAGGTGTCGATCTGCAGCAGCCCGAGCTGGCGCGCGACAGCAGGCGCTTCCGCGTACAGCGGCACTTCGGGCCGGTAGATCGGCTCCGGATTGCCGCCCGTTCCCGCGTTGTCGACGGCCTCGACGATCGATTCCGGCGTGCCTTCGGCCGGCGTGATCGGCGGCTCGGTCGGCGGCGTCGGTTGGCCGGGCTCGACGACCGGCGGCTGCGGTTTCGGCGGCACCGTGTTGCGCAGGTACCAGCTGTCGCCGGTGCCATTGGCCGCACCGCCCTTCGCGAGGAAGTACGTGTACGCGCCTGCGCTGACCGAGCCGCCCGACAGCGAGAACGCACCGGCACTCGTCGTCGCGCCGTTGGTGGCCTGCACGACCTGGATGCCGTCGGCCACCGTCTGCGCGCCGGCACCGCCGACGTTCGTCACCTTCAGCGTGCTCGTACCGCTCGCCGCGCCGCCGCTGACGATCAGCTTGTCCGACGGCGCGCCGTCGCCGGCCAGCGTCGTATTCATTGCGATCGTCGCGTTTTGCCCTACGTAGTTGCCTGCCACCGTCAGCGTGTTGCCCACGCCGCTGCCGCCGAGCTGCACGAGGCCCGCATTCGTCAGGTTGCCCTTGATCAGCAGGTTCCCGGTCGGCCCGCTCGCGAGGCTCGCGAGCGCGTTCGCAACCGAAATCGTGCCGTTGTTCGTCACGTCGCCCGTCACGCTGCCGTAGCCGCCGAGCGTCGCACCCGACGCGACCGTCACCAGGCCGCCGCCGGTCAGCGCGGCGAGGCTGCTCGATCCGTCGCCGACCACCAGCGTGCCGGCATTCACGTTCGTGCCGCCGGTGTAGCCGTTCGTGCCGTTCAGGGTCAGCGTGCCGCTGCCGAGCTTCGTCAGCGAACCCGCGCCCGAGATGTTCTGCGCGATCGTCGAGTTGAAGCCCTGCGTATCGATCGTGCCGTTGTTCGACGTGATCGACACCGCGCGGCTCGACGCAAGGTTGAAGGAACTGCCGAGCTGCAGCGTGCCGCCGTTCAAGGTCAGGCTTCCTGACGATGCACCGAGTGCGTTGTCGGCCGCGACCGACAGCGTGCCTTGCGTAATCGTCGTGCCGCCGGAATACGTGTTGCCGCCCGCAGCCGCGGGGGTAACCGTCAGCGTGCCCGCACCGGTTTTCTCCACTGCGCCCGCCCCGCTGATCGTGCCCGTGTACGTGCCGGCGCTGTCCTGCTGGAAACGCACGAGCCCGTTGTCGGTCACCGACAACGGCAGGTTTGCCGCATTCGCCTGCAGCGTCGCGCCCGCATTGACCGTGGCCACGGCCGACGCCGTGGTCGTGCCGAGCGTGCCCGTGAGGTTCAGCGTGCCGCTCTGCACGAGCGCGGTCGAGAACGTGCCGGTGCCGGCCCACGTCCAGTCGGTGCCGACCATCGTCAGGCTCTGGAAATTCGTGAATGCATTCGACGCGGTGCCCGTGCCCTGCAGCGTCACGGTGTTGGTACCCGCGCCGCCGTTCGCGGTGCCGACGATCTGCGAGCCGGTCTGCAGGATCAGCGTCACGTTGCCATTGCCGCCCTGGATCGCGGTGCCGCCGCCACCCTGGATCAGGCCCGCGTTGGTGATCGTCGTCGCGCCGTTGGTCGAGCGCACCCCGATCCCGTTGTTGCTGATGATCTTGCCGCCGGCCTGGTTCGTGATCGTCGCGGTGAACGAGCTGCCGAGCGTGTTCGACACGACCGCATCGACGCTGCCGCCGCTCGTCGCGGTGCCGGTCGTCTGGATCGTGCCGCTGTTGACCAGCGTGTCGTTGTTGCCCTGCATGTATACGGCCGGTGCATCGCGGCCGTTCGACGTCAGCGTGCCGCTGTTGGTAATCGTGCCGTTGCCGCCGAGCAGCGACGCCGCGCGCGCGTTGTTGCCCGATGTCGTCACGGTGCCCGTGTTGACGATCTGGTTGCCCGACGCGCCGGGGTTGCTTTGCCCCCACGCGGCCGTCATCCCGTACGCGTTGTTGCCGGTAGTCGTGATCGAGCCGTTGTTGACGAGCGTGTTGTTGTTGCCGTTTGCGGCCATCCCGTCGTTGTAGGCGCCGGTCGTCGAGATCACGCCCGTCGCGGCATTGGTCAGCGTGTTGCCGTTGTTCGCGCCGAGCAGCACCGCGCCGCGGTTCGCGACGCCCGTGCCGTTGCCGGACATCGACAGGTTGCCGTTGTTGGTAATCGCGCTCTGGCTATCGACGGAGAACGGTGTCGCTGTGGACGTGAGCACGTAGCTGCCCGTCGCGCCTGCATTGATATCGATCGTCACGCCGGTGCTGCCGGTCGCGGCCACGACCGACGGGATGCCGGCACCGGAGCACGTGACCGTCGTGCCGCTGCCCGGTGGTGCAGCCGGGATGCATGCCGCATAGGCCCCCACCGGCATCGCGCCGGTCAGGATCGCCACTCCGCCCAAACCCAGGTTCCGCGTCGTTCTTTTCATCGTTCCGCTCGCATTTATTGGTGACGTTATTGCTGCAAATCGGTGCGTGAAACGGGTTATATCACCCGTCTTGAAATAATCGCAAGATCAGAACGGGTGATATCGGAAATCAGCGCGGGATTAATTTCGCATCCGGAAATAACGGAATGGGGTGTGCTGCTGCGGTGCGGCATACGGCGCATCGTCGCAGTGGAGAGCAAGCGGAAAAGTAAAGCGGTTGAATTTGCCGAGTTTCAGGCAAACCTTGATTTGATGAAGAAGATGAATTGAAGCAGCCGGCAAATTTGACACCAATCGACGATCGACTGGTCGCGCGATGGCTGTGTGCCAATCCGGCCATGTTGCTTCGCACGATGACCGGCAATTCGGCATTGCCGGCACACGCACCGACGCACGCATGCAACGACGCCGCCAGCCGCGGCCGGCGGCACCTCGCCCACCGTCAGCCAGCCCGCGATCCGGCAGGCTTCACCATCGCCACCGGCTGCGACCACGCCGCCGACGCCAGGCGCGTGCGCGCATCGCGCACCACGCGGTTGAACGCCACGCGCCGTTCACCCTTCAGCTTCGCTGCCTTGCCCGCCTGTACCAGCGCGACCGGGTCGACGAGGCGGTCATGCCGCCGGACCTCGAAGTGCAGATGCGGCCCCGTGGCCGTACCCGTGCTGCCGACCGCGCCGACGCGCTGGCCGCGCGCAACCCGCATGCCGGTTCGCAGCGTCGGCTCGAATGCCGACAGGTGTGCGTAGTACGACGCATAACCGCTGTCATGGCGGATCACCACGTACTTGCCGTAGCCGCGCGGCTCGGCGCCGATGAACGTCACGACGCCGCGCTCCGACGCATGAACCGCGCGCCCGGCCGGCGCCGCGAGATCGACGCCGGAATGCACATGACGCGTGCCGGTCACCGGATGCACGCGCGTACCGAAATGCGAGCTGATGCGGTTTGCGCTGACCGGCATCGCAAATCGGGAACCGGTGAGCGGCATGCCGTCGAGGTCGTAATAGGCGCCCGGCGAGCCGGCATCGGGCGCAAACCACACGCCCGCGACGTGCTGGCCGCGCAAGCGAAGCTCCAGCGCCGTCACGCGCACGCCGCCCCGCTGCTTGGCACTGCCGTCGGGTTCGTATGCGACGCGAAACGCATCGCCGTGTGCACCGCGCTGTTTCAGGTCGATGCGACCGGCGAGCAGGCGGGTGATCTGCGCGGTAACGCCGGCCGGCAGATCGGCGCGCGCCAGCGACGCCTGCAGGCTGCCGACGATCGCGCCGGCCCGCGCGCCGCGGTCGGCTTGTGCAAGCACGAACGGCTCGGCAGCGGCGAGATCGACCGGACGCCGCTCGAACGCAGCCGGCTCGCCCGTCGTGGGCAACGCCGACGCAAGACCGTAATCGAACCTTGACGCATACGCGCGTTCGACTGCCCCGCGCGCGGCGTCGCACAGCACGCGGTAAGCCACGCAGGCCCCGAAGCGCGCAACGGGGTCGTCGCGTTCGCCGGCTGTCGGCTCGGCCAACGCACGTGACGCGTAGGCAACGTCGAGCGGCGCGGCCGTCGATGCATGCAAACCGCCCCACGTCGTGCGCGCGGCATTGAAAAAGGGCACGTCGACAAGGTCAGCCGCCACGGGTGAAAACGGCGCGGCGTCGTGAGACGCGTATGCCACCGTACCCGGTGCGCCGGCCACACAGGCCGCCGCGATGACGCCGCGCAGCAGCGTGCGACGCATCGGGAAACCGTGAACGCCGCGCTGTGCGGATTGACCTTGTTCGCGTGCGAGACGGAAACGCAGGTCTAACCGCATGACGTCGTCACTCGCTGTCTGTCAGTGAAAAATCGGGAAAGAACCGGGTATCGCGGAGGAACGATCGTCGCGACCCGGCAACGTGAAAACGAGTGTAGCGGCGCGATCGAAGCGGTTGAATAGGACCAGTCTCATTTGAATGAAAAGCCGCTTCGTACTAAATCGAAATCTCGATTTCACGGCCTGACGGCACCGCGACGCGCCATTCGACCCCACCCGTTAGCGCGAACCATCGTGCCCCATGTACGGTCGAACGCTGCCCGGCGCGTGAGCGCAAGCCTGCCCGACCACGGCGGGCACGCAACGCGTCACGCATCGTTTCTTCAACCCGGAATCCCGTTAATGTTTCTCGATCAACTACATCCGGAACGCTGGACGTTCCTGTGGAACGCGTTGTCCACCCTCTCCCTCAAGCTATGCGCCGGGCTGGCGTTGCTCGTCGCCGGCTGGTGGCTGTCGAAACGCATCGGCAACTGGCTGAACCGTCTGCTCTCGAACAAGGAGCGCGTCGACGACACGCTGCGGCCGATCCTCTGCGACGTCGCCGTGTGGGGCATCCGCATCGTCGCGATCGTCGGCGCGCTGTCGCAGCTCGGCATCGAAACCGCGAGCCTCATCGCGGTGCTCGGCGCGGCCGGCCTCGCGATCGGGCTCGCGCTGCAGGGCACGATGCAGAACATCGCGGCCGGCATCATGCTTCTGCTGCTGCGGCCGTTCAAGGTCGGCGACTACATCGACGGCGGCACGGGCGTCGCGGGCACCGTCGACGAAGTCGGGCTCTTCATGACGAGACTGACGAAGCCGGACGGCATCTGCGAATACGTGCCGAACAGCGCGCTGTGGGGCAGCTCGATCCGCAATTACACGCGCAATCCGACGCGCCGCCTCGATCTCGAAGTGGAAGTGTCGGTGCACGACGATATCGATCGGGCGCTCGACGCGCTGCGCGCGCTGGCCGCGGCCGATCCCGACGTGCTGCAGGATCCCGCGCCGGACGTGATGGTGATGCGCTTCGACGACAGCACGGTCGTCGCGAACATGCGCGTATGGACGCATACCGACAAGTTCTGGGCGATGCGCTGGCGCCTCGCGCGCCAGGTGCGCAAGACGCTCGCCGACGCGAACTGCGCGCTGCCGATCCGCACGCGCGAGTTGCACATCGTGCACGACACCGACCGTCAGCCCGTGAGCCTCGACAAGCAGGCCTAGCGCCTGCTCACACGGCGGCCGGGCGACGCAGCGACGCGGCGACACGACGCAGCGCCGCGTCAGCCCGCCACGACGAGCCGCACCGGCTTCGGCCCCAGCCGCACCTTCAGCCACGCTTCCAGCCGTGCGCGTTCCGCGCGCGGCATCGGCTTGGCCGTCGACACGACGAAGGTCGGCACCGCGTCCGCGCCCGGCGCGCTCGCGGCGCCATCCCACTCGAACGCATTCGCATACCGCACCTGCCGCACCTGCGGATACTGCACGCTCAGTTCATGCGCGACCCGGTCGAGTTCCGCGCGGTCGGCGGATTGCGCGTCGAGCTGCCGCTGCAGTTTCGCGATCGCATCGTCCTTGTCCTGCGCGTCCTGCTGCGCGGCCGATTGCGCCTCGACGAGCTGCTGCGCGAGCGTCGCCTTCAGCGACGTTTCGAGCGCACGCGCATCGATCCGCTCGTCCCCGGCCTGGCGCACGACGAGCGTCGCGTGCGTCAGCCCGTATCCGGGCAGCTTCGACGACAGCGCATCGAGCCGGTGCTGGTCGACGCGCTGGCCGACGAGCACCGCGTCGATGGTCCGCTTCACAGGGTCGATGTGCTTGCTCGCCACCACGCTCAACGGCAACGACAGCTCGGCCTTGATGAACTGCTCCGCGCGCGCGTTGAACACCTCCTGCGTCACGAGACGGTAGGCCAGCACGACGCTCGGCACCGCGGTCGCCAGCACCGCGGCCAGCACGAAGCGCCGGACGTTGCGCTGGACCGCGGCGTCGACGGGCGTCACCGGCTTCGCGCGAATCACCCACGTGACGATCACCGTCGCGAATGCAATGAACACGCAGTTGATCGAGAACAGGTAGAACGCGCCGGCGAAATACGGCAGGCTGCCGTGCGCGAGCCCGTAGCCGGCCGTGCACAGCGGCGGCATCAGGGCAGTCGCGATCGCCACGCCGGGGATCACGTTGGTCTTTTCGCTGCGGGTCGCGCCGACCATGCCGACGAGCCCGCCGAACAGTGCGATCAGCACGTCCC
Source organism: Burkholderia sp. Ac-20384 (assembly GCF_017104605.1). Taxonomy (NCBI): domain Bacteria; kingdom Pseudomonadati; phylum Pseudomonadota; class Betaproteobacteria; order Burkholderiales; family Burkholderiaceae; genus Burkholderia; species Burkholderia sp. Ac-20384. Next base: position 18,466 of record NZ_JAAGPE010000073.1, read on the forward strand.
AGATGCTCGGCGACGTGCGGGCAAGCAGCTCGGAGTGCTCGCCCGTGAGCGGGCTCAACGAGAAGTACAGCGTCGACGTCGCGAGGCTGATCAACGTTGCGATGCCGAGGTTCTGCAGCGACCGGCGAATCAACCCGAAATCGTAGATGCCGATCCCGTAGCCGAGGCCCATGATCGGCCCCATCAGCGGCGAGATCAGCATCGCGCCGATGATCACGGCCGTCGAGTTGACGTCGAGGCCGATCGACGCGATGGCGATGGCCGACATCAGGATCCACAGATTCGTGCCGCGCAGCCCAATCCCGGCACGGAGGTCGCGATCGATCGATGCGTAATCGGCCTGCCCTTCGCGCAGGTTGAAGTACTGGCGCAGCACGAGCCGCATCTTCGATGCGCGACGCGGCGGCCGATTGCCTTCGATGTTGTTCATGTTGGTTTCCGGGAAACGGTCGGGTGCGATGCGCGGCGGGCGGGCCGGCTGAACGGATTGTGCCGCAAGGCTGGCGGCTGGGCCACCCCTGCGAATTCGGGGCTGCCCGATGCGGCTTCGGGCGCTGTCGGGCGTCAAATCGGACCGGTCTGATTCACCGCGCCGCCTGACGTCGCGACAATGGCCATCCCGGACGAGACAGCGATTCCGTCCGGCACCCTGGTAGCGAATCTCTCCGTTCCTTGCCGCCCGTTGCGGGCGGCGTTTTTATGCCCGTCGATGCGACGTGCGGACCTGCAATCGGGAAATCATCATGAAAGAACGCGCGACCGGATCCTGCTGGTCGCGCGGTTGAATGCCCGCTGGGCGCTGCCCGGCGGCAAGCCGCGGCCCGGTGAACCGCTGCGCGACGCCGCGCAGCGCGAGCTGCTCGAAGAAACCGGGCTCGTGTGCGGCCACGCCCGCCATCTGTTCCGGATCGCCGGCACACACAAGCTGCATCACGTGTTTCTGGCCGACATCGCGCCGGACGCGATCGCGCGCCCGCTGAACGAGATCGCGCATTGCGCCTGGATCGACTCCGAATCGCTCGGGTCGTTGAATTGCAGCCAGCCGACGCCGCTCATCGTCGAACCCGCGTTCGACTGGCTGCGGCAACCCCACCTCGTGCCAGGCATGGCCGATCTTGACGTGTTCGCCGGTATCGCGGCCTGAGGTCTGCGCCTGCGGTGAGCGCGCGATACCGGTTCGTGCTGCGTTACATCTGCACGATATCGAGCAGCGCCTTCTTGCCGCTCTTGTACGTGAACACCGAGATCGCGCCGTGCTTCAGGTCGCCCTGCGGCGTGAAGCTCGTCTCGCCGATCACGCCTTTGTAGTCGGTCGCCGGCATCGCGGCCAGCACCTTCGCCGGGTCGGTCGAGTTCGCGCGCTTCATCGCGTCGACGATGATGTACACGGCGTCATACGAGAACGGCGCATACACCTGCATCGGCTGGTGATAACGCGCTTCGTAGCGTTTCACGAATGCCGCGCCGCCCGGCATCTTTTCGAGCGCGATGCCGGCTTCGGAGCACACGACGTTGTCGGATGCCGGGCCCGCGAGCTTCGGCAGGTCGGTCGAGCACACGCCGTCGCCGGCGAGGATCTTCGCGCGCATGCCGAGCTGACGTGCCTGCTTCGCGAGCGGCCCGCCCGTCGCATCCATGCCGCCGTACATGATCGCGTCCGGATTCGCGCCCTTGATCTTCGTGAGAATCGCGCGGAAGTCGATCGCCTTGTCGTTGGTCGCGTCGCGCGACACGACCTTCATCCCGGCGGCCTTCGCGGCCTTCTCGAACTCGGTCGCGAGGCCCTGCCCGTACGCGGTCGAATCGTCGACCACGGCCACCGTCTTGATGCCCATGTTCTTCGCCGCATACATCGCGAGCGCCGGCCCCTGCTGCGCGTCGGTCGCCACCACGCGATAGGTCGTCTTGAAGCCCTGCTGCGTGTACGTCGGGTTGGTCGCGGCCTGCGAGATCTGCACGACGCCGCCGTCGCGATAGACGCGCGACGCCGGGATCGACGTGCCCGAGTTGTGATGGCCGACGACACCGACGACCTTGTCGTCGACGAGCCGCTGCGCAACCTGCGTCGCGGTGCGCGGATCGCCCGCGTCGTCCTGCGCGTCGAGCTGCAGCGTGACCTTCTTGCCGCCGATCGTCAGCCCCTTCGCATTGATTTCCTCGACCGCGAGGCGCGCGCCGTTCTCGCTGTCCTTGCCGAGGTGCGCGATCGCGCCGGTCAGCGGCGCGACGTGGCCGATGCGCACGATTTCGTCCGCGTGCGCGGACAGCGCACACGTGAGCGCGGCCGCCGCGGCGAGTGCCGTCATGGAATGTCGAAGCATGTCTGTCTCCTGGTCAGTCTTGTGGGCCCCGTTCGATGCGGGACGTGTTGTGGTTCGGATGACGAAGCGGTTTCAGTCAATGATGCAGCGCGTCCTGCACCGCACGCCCCATCCCGGCCGGCAGCACGGCGTTCTCGCCGCGCGTCGCCACGCCGTACAGGTCCTTCGGATCGCGCGGCGCGGGAATCAGGTCGAGCTCGATGCCGATCTCGCGCTCGCGTGCCGCCGCGTTCAGGTAGCGCAGCGCCGAGAAATCCTCGAGCGCGAAGCCGACCGAATCGAACACCGTCACCTGCGCATCCGATTCGCGGCCAGGTTCGGCGCCCGACACGATCCGCGCGAACTCGATCACCGGGAAATCCGCCGGCATCTGCTGGATATCGCCTTCGATGCGCGTCTGCGGCTCGTACTCGACGATGACGCGCGCGCGCCGCAGCACGTCCGCATGCAGCTCGGTCTTGCCCGGGCAATCGCCGCCCACGGCGTTCACGTGCATCCCGTCCTCGATCATGTCCGGCGTCAGGATCGTCGCGTTGGTCTTGTCGGCGGTGACCGTCGTCACGATATCCGCGCCGCGCACGGCCTCCGCCGCCGACGCGCAGCGGATCACGCGCAGCGCCGTAAACGGCGCGAGGTTGCGGATCAGCTTGTCGGTCGCGGCCGGGTCGATGTCGAACACGCGCAACTCGTCGATACCGAGCATCTCGTGGAATGCAATCGCCTGGAATTCGCTCTGCGCACCGTTGCCGATCAGCGCCATCGAACGCGCATCGGCACGCGCGAGAAAGCGTGCGACCAATGCAGAGGTTGCAGCGGTGCGGATCGCCGTCGTCAGCGTCATCTCGCTGAGCAGCAGCGGGTAGCCGGTATCGACGTCGGCCAGTACGCCGAACGCCATCACCGTCAGCAGGTCGGCCTTGGTGTTCTTCGGATGGCCGTTCACATACTTGAACGCGTACAGCCGCGCGTCCGACGTCGGCATCAGCTCGATCACGCCGTCGGTCGAATGGCTGGCGAGGCGTGCGGTCTTCTCGAACGTCTCCCAGCGCCGGTAGTCCTGCTCGATATACGAGGCCATCGTCGTCAGGATCTGCGTCATCCCGACTTCAGCCACGAGCGTCGATACGCTCGTCACATCCAGATATCGCGTCATGCCCTTGCTCCACGGTTGCGGCGGCCGGCACGGAGCACGGCCACCGTTGAAACAGTCGGCGCCGCGCGTTACGCGCGCCCTTCGAATCCCAGCAGCACGTTGACCGCGTTGATGCCGATCTCGTCGACCATGTAGCCGCCTTCCATCACGAACAGCGTCGGCACGTTCAGGCGCGCGAGCGCCGCGCCGATGCGCAGGTAGTCGGGCGAGCGCAGCCGGAAATGGCTGATCGGGTCGTGCTCGAAGGTATCGACGCCGAGCGAGACGACGAGCGCGTCAGGTGCATGCGCGGCGATCGCGGTGGCCGCGTGATCGAGCGCTGCCGAGTAGGTGTCCCACAGCGTGCCCTTCGGCAGCGGCAGGTTCAGGTTGAACCCTTCGCCCGCACCGATGCCGCGCTCTTCCGCGTAACCGGAGAAGTACGGGTACGACACCGGCGGCTCGCCGTGGATCGATGCGAACAGCACGTCCGCGCGGTCGTAGAAGATGTCCTGCGTGCCGTTGCCGTGGTGGAAATCGACGTCGAGCACCGCGACGCGCGCGGCACCCTGTGCGACACAGTGCTGCGCGGCGATCGCCGCATTGTTCAGGTAGCAATAGCCGCCCATGTACTCCCGGCCTGCGTGATGGCCGGGCGGGCGGCACAGTGCAAACGCCGCGCGCGTTGCACCGCTCGACAGCAGGTCGGCGCCGGTGAGCGCGGAGTTCGCGCTCGCGCTCACGGCATCCCACGTGCCGGCGTTGATCGGCGCGCCGGCGTCCATCGCGTAGAAACCAAGCTTGCCGTCGATGAACGCGGGCGGCGTCGCGGCCGCCGGCATCGCGCGCACCGGCCACACGAGCGGCAGCGCCTGGCAGGTGCGGCCCGTGGCGGTCCACTCGTCCCACGCGCCGGCGAGGAAATCGACGTAGCGCGTGCTGTGCGCGGCCGCGTAGTGGGCGCGGTCGAACGGCTTCGGTGCGATCACGTCGCCGAGACCGGCGGCACGCACCTGCGCAAGCACCGTTTCGGCGCGAAGGGGGTTTTCGAACGAATCGGTGATCGCGCCGTCCTTCAATTCGACGCCGCGATGCAGTTGGTGATCGCTGCTGTAGACCGTGAGCATGGTTGACCGTTGCAGTGAGGGTGGCAACAGTTTATTGAGGGCAACCGGCAATAGCTTTGCTTTCGACGCGCGGCTTTCGTACAATTTTGAGAAAACCGCCTACGGAATCCCGGAAATGAGCAAAAATCGCGCTTCGGCCGAACTGGATGGCGTCGACCGCGCCATGCTGCGCCTGCTGCAGGACGACGGCGCGCTGTCGAACGCGACGCTCGGCGAGAAGCTGTCGCTGAGCGTCACGCCCTGCTGGCGGCGCCGCAAGCGGCTCGAGGACGAAGGCGTGATCACCGGCTACCAGGCGAACCTCGACCGGCGCGCGCTCGGCATGAACGTGTTCGCGTTCGTGCAGGTGACGTTCAACATGCATTCCGACCAGGATTCCGATCACTTCGAGGACGTGATCCGGCAGCACGACGAGGTGACGTCCTGCCACAAGATCACCGGCGCGGCCGACTACATCCTGCAGGTCGTCGCGGCCGATCTCGACGCGTATGCGGAATTCGTCGAGCGCGTGCTGCGCAAGCAGGCCGGGGTGTCGTCGATCCAGTCGAGCCTCGCGTTGCGCGAAGTGAAGTTCTCGTCGCGCGTGCCGGTGCCGGGCGACTGAACGATGCGGCGAACGCGCAGGCCGCCACCCGATTCTCCGACACTCATCCCATGGAGCACTACCCTATGAAGCGATTCATCCCTTCCGCTTCGCTGGCCGCCACGCTGGCCTGCGCGTTTGCCCTGAGCGCCTGTGCCGCGCAATCCACGCCGCCGGCGCAATCGTCGACGCCGGCCGTACCGCCGATGCCCGGCAGCGATCGCGATGCACACGGCTGCATCCCGTCGGCTGGCTATTCGTGGTGCGAAGCAACGCAACAATGCGAACGCCCGTGGGAACTCGCCAAGCAGAAGGGCTTCGCGAATTCGGCGCAAGCGTACGACCAGTTCTGCCGGAACGCTGCCGCGAAGTAAAGTGACCTGACGTCACGCAATCGTGTCGCGGCGCACTGCCGCGACACGACGCAGCCCCCCTCGACATCCCCTCCCGATCCCGCGCAGTTATCCCCAGCTTTCCCGCTTCCCGCGACCGTCATTCCGGAAACCCGGACACACAAAAAACCCCACAAAAACAACGGTATTTTTCGTTTGTGACACAGCAAACGAGTTCGGTTACATTACGCGCCCCTTGCCATCCCGCCCCCGCAAAACGCGTCACGCGCGGCCTCTTTCCACGCAGCCTGAAGCGCCTTCCGCTCAGGCTTGCCGCAAGGGCCCGGGCGCGTTGTGCGCCACTGTGACGCAGGCGCTTGCCTGCCCGCAGGAAGCCGATCCGAAGGTGTCCTTCCCGACGGCTTCGCGTGCGCAAATGCAACGGCGCGCGGCGTCGATCCGGAATTCCGGATTCGCGATCCGGATCTCCGGATACGTGTTTCACCGCGGTCGACACACGCGCCGGGCGGCTTGGCAAACCGATGCATCCAAGTTGAAAAAGGGATCTGCTGTGATCAAAACGTTACGGGTAATACTGTCGGCGCTCGCGCTGTGCGTCGCGACTTCGTCCACGCATGCCGCCGATACGAAGAAGGTCGACGTCCTGCTGGTGGGCGGCGGCATCATGAGCTCGACGCTCGGCGTCTGGCTGCACGAGCTTCAACCTGACTGGTCGATGACGATGGTCGAGCGCCTCGACGGCGTCGCGCTGGAAAGCTCGAACGGCTGGAACAACGCCGGCACCGGCCACTCGGCGCTCGCCGAACTCAACTACACGCCGGAGAAGGCGGACGGCAAGATCGACATCTCGAAAGCGATCGAGATCAACGAGTCGTTCCAGATCTCGCGCCAGTTCTGGGCGTGGCAGGTCAAGCAGGGCGTGCTGAAGAACCCGCACTCGTTCATCAACTCGACGCCGCACATGAGCTTCGTGTGGGGCGACGACAACGTCCGCTTCCTGAAGAAGCGCTACGAAGCGCTGCAGGCGAGCCCGCTGTTCCGCGGGATGCAGTATTCGGAAGACTACGACCAGATCAAGCAGTGGGTGCCGCTGATGATGGAAGGCCGCGACCCCAAGCAAAAGGTCGCGGCGACGTGGACGCCGATCGGCACCGACGTGAATTTCGGCGAGATCACGCGCCAGTTCGTCGGCTACCTGAAGACGCAGCCGAACTTCACGCTGTCGCTGTCGAGCGAAGTGCGCGAGATCTCGCGCAACGCCGACGGCACGTGGCACGTGAGCTGGGTCAAGCTGCACTCGGATGAGCCGGCGCAATCGGTCGACGCGAAATTCGTGTTCATCGGCGCGGGCGGCGGTGCGCTGCACCTGCTGCAGGCGTCGGGCATCCCCGAGGCGAAGGACTACGGCGCGTTCCCGGTCGGCGGCTCGTTCCTCGTGACGGACAACCCCGAAGTCGTGAAGCAGCATTTGGCGAAGGCGTACGGCAAGGCGTCGGTCGGCTCGCCGCCGATGTCGGTGCCGCACCTCGACACGCGGATCATCGACGGCAAGAAGATCATCCTGTTCGGGCCGTTCGCGACGTTCTCGACCAAGTTCCTGAAGAACGGTTCGTACTTCGACCTGCTCAAGAGCACCAACACGCACAACGTCGCACCGATGATGCGCGTGGGCGTGGACGAATTCCCGCTGGTCCAGTACCTCGCCGGCCAGCTGATGCTGTCGGACGACGACCGTTTCAACGCGCTGAAGGAATACTTCCCGAACGCGAAGAAGGAAGACTGGCGCCTGTGGCAAGCTGGCCAGCGCGTGCAGATCATCAAGCGCGACCCGGCGAAGGGTGGCGTGCTGAAGCTCGGCACCGAGATCGTCAGCTCGCAGGACGGCAGCATCGCGGGCCTGCTCGGCGCGTCGCCGGGCGCGTCGACCGCCGCGCCGATCATGCTGAACCTGATGAAGAAGGTGTTCAAGGACAAGGTCGCGACGCCCGAGTGGCAGCAGAAGATCCGCCAGATCGTGCCGAGCTACGGCACGAAGCTGAACGACAGCCCGGCGAAGGTCGTCGAGGAATGGACCTACACCAGCGACGTGCTGCAGCTGTCGCCGCCGCCGAAGATCGACGTCAACACGCCGTCGCAGGCCACCGGCACCGCGCCGGCCCGCCCGGCGAAGGCTTCGGCCGACATGGCGCTGTAATCCGCCGAGCGGCGACGCGAAACGCGACGGGCAGGCCGTTGCCCGTTCCGTCCTGTTTCGCCTGAAAGACGGATCGCCTCTCGCTCCGAAGAACGGGGACGCGATCCGTCATCTGCGGCCATCCGTGAGGATGGCCGTTTTTGCGTCGGCGACCGGCGCCGTGGCGCGTGCCACCGGCCGCACGATCGCGGCGCCCGGGTGAAATCGACCGTTTGCGCCGATTCCGCCGCATCCGGCCCGGCACCGTGCGCGGTATCCGCTAGAATTGCGGCACGCGCGATCCCGAATCGCCCTCCCGATCCATCATCCGCAGCGTCGCACCCTCACGCCACCGTCCGCACCGCCCCGTTCCCGAGGGCGCACGCGACCGCCGTGGCCGTGTGACGCCCGCGCCCGCCCGCTAAGGGCGCACAACCGAATTCAGCTGGAGAAAGACCGTGTTTACCTGCCGAAACCAGAGCTGCGGCACGCCGTGGGAGCAGTCCGACGTCGTCATCAAGGACGAAGGCCAGGGGCTGCTGTTCCGCTGCCCGCTGTGCGGCGCGCGCAACTACCTCGAACGCTTCGAAGACGACGAAGGCAAGGTCGTCTACGAGCAGATGGAAGGCCGCCCCTACCTCGGAGACCTGGAATGACCCAGCCGACCGCCACGCCGTTCAGCGCGCTGTCGTTGACGCCCGCCACGCTCGCCAACCTCGCGCAGCTCGGCTATGTCGACATGACGCCGATCCAGGCCGCGAGCCTGCCGATCGCGCTGGCCGGCCAGGACCTGATCGCGCAGGCGAAGACGGGCAGCGGCAAGACCGCCGCGTTCTCGCTCGCGCTGCTGGCACGCCTCGACGCACGCCGCTTCGACGTGCAGGCGATGATCCTGTGCCCGACACGCGAACTCGCCGACCAGGTCACGCAGGAAGTGCGCCGCCTCGCGCGCGCCGAGGAAAACGTGAAGGTGCTGACGCTGTGCGGCGGCACGCCGATGCGCCCGCAGACGCAGAGCCTCGAGCACGGTGCGCACATCGTCGTCGGCACGCCCGGCCGCATCATGGATCACCTCGATCGCGGCAACCTGAAGCTCGACGCGCTGAACACGCTGGTGCTCGACGAAGCCGACCGGATGCTCGACATGGGCTTCTTCGACGACATCGCGAAGGTCGCACGGATGTGCCCGACCACGCGCCAGACGCTGCTGTTCTCCGCGACCTACCCGGACGGCATCGCGAAGCTGAGCCAGCAGTTCCTGCGCAACCCGAAGGAAGTGAAACTCGCGGAGCGCCACGACGACAGCAAGATTCGCCAGCGCTTCTATGAAGTGACGGAAGACGAGCGGCTGCATGCGGTGGGCCAGCTGCTGAACCACTACCGGCCGGTGAGCACGATCGCGTTCTGCAACACCAAGCAGCAGTGCCGCGACCTGCTCGACGTGCTGCACGCGCAGGGCTTCCACGCGCTCGCGCTGCACGGCGAGCTCGACCAGCGCGAGCGCGACCAGGTGCTGATCCAGTTCGCGAACCGCAGCTGCTCGGTGCTGGTGGCAACCGACGTCGCCGCGCGCGGGCTCGACATCGCGCAGCTCGAAGCGGTGATCAACGTCGACGTGACGCCCGACCCCGAAGTGCACGTGCACCGCATCGGCCGTACCGGCCGTGCGGATCAGGACGGCTGGGCGCTGAGTCTCGCGAGCATGGACGAGATGGGCCGCGTCGGCGGGATCGAGCAGGCGCAGAAGCGCGAGGTCGAATGGCATCCGCTCGCGGAGCTGACGCCGACCGGCACTGACACGCTGCTGCCGCCGATGGAAACGCTGCAGATCCTCGGCGGGCGCAAGGACAAGATCCGCCCAGGCGACGTGCTCGGCGCGCTGACCGGTGACGCCGGGTTCGACGGCAAGCAGATCGGCAAGATCAACGTGACCGAGTTCTCGACCTATGTCGCGCTCGAGCGCGGCGTGGCGCACGACGCGCTGCGCAAGCTCAATGCAGGGAAAATCAAGGGCAAACGGGTCAAGGTCCGGTTGATGGACGAAGAGTGATGCCGGCGCGCGCCGCGACGCTCACGCGGCGCGCTCGCCCAGCATCGCCAGATACTGCCGTACTGCCCCCCATTCCGCGCCGATCCGGCTGATCGCGACGAGTTCCGATTTCGGCGTGTCCCCCACGAGTTTCCGGTAGACCACGTTCGGCGCCGCGATCCGGCTCAGCGGCGCCGGCGCAAGCGTGACCCCGAGACCCGCGCCGGTCAGCACCAGCACCGACAGCGTGCTGCCCACCTTGTGCGCGATGCGCGGCTCCCGGCCGAGCACCTGCCGCAGAACGGCCAGTTGCCCTTCATCGTCGCCGTCGGCCGCATACAGGATGAACGGTTCGTCCGCGAGCGCGGCAACGCTCACCGAGCGCCGCTTCGCGAGCGGATGCCGGTCGTTCATCGCCACTTCCCACGACCAGCTGCCGACCGTCCGCACGGCCAGCCTCGCATCGACTTCCGTGCCGAACGCCGGGCAATAGCCGATGTCGAGCCGGCCCGCGAGGATGGCCTCCTGCTGCGCGGCCGGCGCCATCTCGTGCAGGTCGAGCGTCACCTCCGGCCACGCCGCATGAAACGCGATCAGGTCGTCGGACAGCCGCCCCGTCGCGACCGCATTGCCGACGAAGCCGATCCGCACCACGCCCGTCTCGCCGCGCGCCGCACGCTGTACGACCGCCTTCGCGCGCTCGGCCTGCTCGAGCGTGTGTCGCGCCTCGGTCACCAGCAGCCGGCCGGCGTCGGTCAGCGCGACCTTGCGCGTGCTGCGCTCGAACAGCGCGGTGCCCAGCTCATCCTCGAGCGCGCGAATCTGCATGCTCAGCGCGGGCTGCACGATATGCAGCCGCTCCGCCGCACGGCCGAAATGCCCCTCTTCGGCAACCGCGAGAAAGTAACGCAAATGGCGAAGGTCCATACGGTCGATTCATCACTCAAAACGATCAATCGTGAAATTTAATCTATTGGATTGAAAAATCAACCGCGCGCATCCTGATGGTCAGGCGCTGGCATACAGCGCATTTCCACAGGAGCCCAATCATGTCCGACCGCAACCGTATCGATGTCCACCAACACGTCGTCCCGCCGTTCTGGGCCGACGCCCTGCCCGCCCACGGCGGCGACCCGTCCGGCTGGGGCAGCCCCACCTGGAGCCCGGAAAGCGCGATCGCGTTCATGGATTCGCTGGAAATCCAGACCGGCGTGCTGTCGCTGACGGCGCCCGGCGTGCAGGGCTGGAACGGCCAGGCCAAGCGCGACATGGCGCGCCAGGTCAACGAATACGTGGCCGGCCTCGTCGCAAAGTGGCCAGCCCGCTTCGGCAACTTCGCGACGCTGCCGCTGCCCGACGTCGACGGCACGCTCGCCGAAATCGACCACGCGTTCGACACGCTGAAGGCCGACGGCGTCGTGCTGCTCAGCAACTACGGCGGCACGTATCTCGGCGATGCGGCGTTCGAACCCGTGTGGGATGAACTCGACCGCCGCCGCGCCGTCGTGTTCATCCACCCGGCGAAGCCGGCGATCGATGCGATACCCGGGATGCCCGGCCCGTTGCTCGACTATCCGTTCGATACGACGCGCGCGGCCGTCCAGCTCGTGCTCAACGGCGTGATCGCGCGGCACCCGAACGTGCGCATTATCCTGTCGCACGCGGGCGGCTTCCTGCCGTACACCGCGTACCGCTTTGCCGAACTCGCGCCGGGCGTGCGCAACGACGTGCCGAATCGCGACGGGCTGCTCGACCTGCTGCGCACGTTCTACTTCGATACCGCGCTGTCGTCGCCGTCGGCGCTGCCGAGCCTCACCGCGTTCGCGCAACCCGATCGCGTGCTGTACGGCAGCGACTTCCCGTACGCGCCGCCCGCCGTCAGCACGTCGTTCACCCACGCGCAGGATGCGTATGCGGCGCTCGACGCCGACCGGCACGCCGCGATCAACCAGGCGAACGCATTGCCGCTGTTCCCGCGTCTCGCTGCGCTGGCGCGGTAACGCGGTAACGCACGGCGAGGTAAAGCGTGACGCCCCGCAACGGCGGCGTCACACGCGCAACCGGCGAACGGTGCAACGCCGTCAGGTCAGAACGGAATGACGGCCTTCGCCCACACGGCCTCCCCGGCCGGCCGGTTGCGCACGAAGAACTCCTTCACGACGCGCGCTTCCACGCTGATCTTGCTGAACTGATAGCGAAACCCCGGCCCGATCGCGAACGTCTGGCCGCGAAAGCCGTCGCCCGCGACCGGCTGCCCGTTCTGCATGTCGTCCGTGGTCTGCTTGACGAAGTAGCCCGACAACCCAACCCGCGCCTTCGGCGTGACCGCATAGCTCGCCGAATAGTCGACGTGAAACAGGTTCCCCGAGTGATAGTGCGTGTCGTTGTTCGGCGAGTTGAAGCTGTACGTGAACTTCGCGGACACCTCGACCTTGTCGTTCGGCAGCCACGACACGCCGAACACCGGCCGCGCGGTGTAGTAGTTCTTGCCGGTGTTCAGCGCTGAATTTGCATCGTACTGACCGGTCGGGAACACGAACTCGATCGCCGCGACGGTGCGCAACGCGCCTGAACCCCACGCGATCAGCGCGGGGCTGACGATCAGGTCGCCGAGATTGGTGCGGTCGAACGACGCGCCGCCCGCATCGAGCGAGAGGTGCTGCATCGGCAGCACCGCATACGCACCGTAGCGCCCGCCGAGCACCGACAGGTTCGACATCCAGACCACGCGCGGAATCAGCACTTCCGCATCGAGCTTGAAGCCGGGCACCGAGCCGTTGCCATGCGAATCGTTGAAGCGCGACGCGTGGTAATGCGTGTAGTACAGCAGCGCGTACAGCCCCGCCGGCGGCAGCGCGCCGGCGAAGAACGCTTCCGCGCCCTCGCCGATCGTGTCGCCGCCGCCCTCCGTCGCCCAAGCGCCCGTGCTCAATGCGATGCCCGCGCACGCAGCGAGCGCGCGCAACCCGAATGCAGACTTCCGTTTCATCGATGTCTCCAATATTCGTTCTACTGAATTGATTTTTTGTATGGGTGCCTTCGTGAGCACCTGCGTTGCCGCCGCCTGCTACGCGGCGACGACACGTCCTGCCGACCTACTACGGCTACGGCTCTACGGCTACGTGCTGAAATGCTCGATGACGAGCTGGTTGAAGTGTGCGGCATGCTCGATCTGCGTCCAGTGTCCGCACCGGCCGAACACATGGAGCTGGGCGTTCGGCAGCAGCTCGAGCAGCTTCAGCGAACTGTCGAGCGGAATCACGCGGTCCTCGCGGCCGTGCACGATCAGCGTGTCGTGCGTCAGCGCGCGCAGCTTCGTCTCGTCGCTCGCGAGCGCGTCGACCCAGCGCTGGCGCGGCGCGGGAAACATGTTCGCGAACGCCTCCTGGTAGCCGGGCCGCACGCTCGCGTCGTAGCGCAGCTTCGCGAGTTCGTCGTTCACGAGCGTGCGATCGAACGCGAAGATGTCCAGCAGCGCGCGCATGTTCGCGATCGACGGCGTGTAACCCCACACCGCGTCGAGCCCTTCGGTCAGCGTGAAACGCGTACCGGCCGCGCCCATCAGCACGAGCCGGCCGACCCGCTCGGGCGCCCGGATCGCGAGTGCCAGCGCGAGCGCGCCGCCGAACGAATTGCCGACCACGTGCGCACGCTCGATGTCGAGCGCGTCGAGCAGGCCGAGCGCGTGATCGACCCAGTGGTCCATCGAATAGCGGTACCCGGCCGGGCGCTCGGTTTCGCCGAACCCTGCCATGTCCGGCGCGATCACGCGAAACTGCCGTGCCAGCGCGGGCATCGTGAGCCGCCAGTTCGCATAGGCCGTGACACCCGGCCCCGAGCCGTGGATCAGCAGCACGGGCGGCCCGTCGCCGCTGTCGTGATAGTTCGTGTCGATGCCGCCGGCAACGATCCGGCGGCCGATTTCAGGATTGGATGACATGACGCTCCTTCAGTCGATTCATGGGGACGTGGCGTGTTATCGCCCGCGCTGTTTCGCGCTCTGCCCGCCGATCCCGAAATGCGCCTTCGGCATCTCGGTGATGATCACGCGCACCGATTCGACCGGCGCCTCGAGCGAGCGATGAATGGCCTGCGTGACCTCGGCGATCAGGCGTTCCTTCTTGTCGTCGTCGCGGCCTTCGAGGATGTAGAGATGAGCAACCGGCACGATGGCCTCCTGTTTGGTCGTGTTTCGTTCAGATGAAACGCAGGCCGATCGAGCCGACGTCCTGCACGCGCAGCGTCACGCTGTCGCCGGCCGCGACGGCCACCGCCTCGGTGATGCCGCCCGACAGGATCACGCTGCCCGCCGGAATCGATTCGCCGCGCGCGCCCAGGTGGTTCGCGAGCATCGCGACCGCGGCGGCCGGATGCCCGAGCACCGCCGCGCCGGCGCCGAACGCCACCGGCAGGCCGTTCTTCTCGAGCACGACGCCGAGCGTGCGCAGGTCGACGCCGTCCACCGCGAGCGGCCGCCCGCCCGCGACGAAGCGCGCGGCCGACGTGTTGTCGGCCACCACGCTCTTCAGGTCGAACTTGAAGTCGCGATAGCGGCTGTCGATCACCTCGATGCCGGCGATGACGAAATCCGTCGCGGCGAGCACCGCGCCGATATGGCAGCCCGGCCCCTTCAGCTCGGCCTTGGTCACGAATGCAATCTCGGGCTCCACCTTCGGATGGATCAGTGCGGACGTATCGCACTCGCCGCCGTCGGGCAGGTCGTAGATGTCCGTGAGGAAGCCGAACACGGGCGTATCGACGCCCATCTGGCGCATCTTCGCGTGCGACGTCAGGCCGGCCTTGTAGCCGACGATCCGCGCGCCGCGCCCGAGCTGCCGGCGGCGGATCGCGTCCTGCACCGCGTAGGCATCGTCCCAGTCCATCTCGGGATGACGGTCGGTGATCTTCGGTGTGTCGCGCGCGTCGCGCATGCAGCCGTCGAGATGCTCGGCGAGCGATTCGACGATGTCGGTGGTCAGGTTCATGCGGCCTCCCGCTTCGCTTGCGCCGCGCGCGCCTTCGCGAGTGTCAGCGCGGTGTCTTCGATCATGTCCTCCTGCCCGCCGACCATCCCGCGCCGGCCCAGCTCGACGAGGATGTCGCGCGCCGGGATCCCGTACTTGTCGCCCGCGCGCTTCGCGAACAGCAGGAACGAGCCGTACACGCCCGCGTAGCCGAGCGTCAGCGCATCGCGATCAAGACGGATCGGGAAGTCCATCATCGGCACGACGAGATCCTCCGCGACGTCCTGGATCTTCCACACGTCGACACCGGTCTCGATGCCCATCCGTTCGCACACGGCGACGAACACTTCGAGCGGCGTATTGCCCGCGCCGGCGCCGAGCCCGGCTGCCGCGCCGTCGATCCGGTTCGCGCCGGCCTCGATCGCGGCGATCGAGTTCGCGACACCCATCGCCAGGTTGTGGTGGCCGTGGAAGCCGAGCTCCGTCTGCGGCTGCAGCGCGTCGCGCACCGCACCGAGGCGCGCCTTCACGTCGTCGGGCAGCATGTAGCCGGCGGAATCGGTGATGTAGATGCAGTTCGCGCCGTACGACTCCATCAGCTTTGCCTGCTTCACGAGCCCTTCCGGGCTGTTCATGTGGCTCATCATCAGGAAGCCGACGGTATCCATGTCGAGCTTGCGCGCCATCGCGATGTGCTGCTCGGAGACGTCGGCCTCGGTGCAGTGCGTCGCGACGCGGATCGTATGCACGCCGAGCGCGTGCGCCTCCTTCAGGTGGTCGACGGTGCCGATGCCCGGCAGCAGCAGCGCCGATACCTTCGCGCGCTTGAGCAGCGGGATCACCGCGCCGAGGTATTCGGCGTCGGTGTGCGCGGGAAAGCCGTAGTTGACCGACGAGCCGCCGAGCCCGTCGCCGTGCGTGACTTCGATCAGCGGCACGCCGGCCGCATCGAGCCCGGTCGCCACCGCGCGCATCTGGTCGAGCGTCATCTGGTGACGCTTCGGGTGCATGCCGTCACGCAGCGTCATGTCGTGGACGGTGATTCGCTTGCCTTTGAGATTCATTGCCGTTTCCTTGTTCGTCCGGTCGTGGGATGAGCGCGCGTCAGGCTGCCTGCGCGGCCGGCTGGAGCGCGAGGCGGCCGGCCAGCAGTTCCTCGGCGAACATCTCGGCGGTGCGCGCGGCGGCGGCCGTCATGATGTCGAGGTTGCCCGCGTACTTCGGCAGGTAGTCGCCGAGGCCTTCGACTTCGAGGTAGATCGACACGCGGTTGCCGTCGAACACCGGCCCGTTGACGAGCCGGTAGCCGGGCACGTAGCGCTGCACGTCGGCAATCATCGCGTGCACCGATTCGACGATGCGTGCCTCGTCGGGCGCGGTCTCGGTCAGGCAATGCACGGTGTCGCGCATGATCAGCGGCGGGTCGGCCGGGTTGATCACGATGATCGCCTTGCCGTCCTTCGCGCCGCCGACCTGCGCAACTGCCGCCGCCGTCGTGCGCGTGAATTCGTCGATGTTCTTGCGCGTGCCGGGGCCGACCGAGCGCGACGACACCGTCGCGACGATCTCGCCGTACGCGACCGGCTGCACGCGGGACACCGCGCGCACCATCGGGATCGTCGCCTGGCCGCCGCACGTGACCATGTTCACGTTCATCTCGCCGGAGCCGATGTGATCCATCAGGTTGACGGGCGGCACGCAGTACGGGCCGATCGCGGCCGGCGTCAGGTCGATCATCAGCACGCCGAGCGCGTTGAGCTTGCGGCTGTTCTCCGCGTGCACGTAGGCGCTCGTCGCGTCGAACGCGATCTGGACGCCGTCGGCCTGCACGTGCGGCAGCAGGCCGTCGACGCCCTCCGCGGTCGTCTTCAGCCCAAGTTCGCGCGCACGCTTCAGGCCGTCGGAATCGGGATCGATGCCGACCATCCAGACGGGTTCGAGCACGGGGCTGCGCATGAGTTTGGCGAGCAGGTCGGTGCCGATGTTGCCGGGGCCGATCAGCGCGCAACGGATCTTTCGGGTCATGGGGAATTCCTCGTTTGCCAGTGAAGGGGAACGGCGCCGCTCACGCGAACCGCACCGAACATGCGCCGATCCCGCCGATCGATACGCGGAAGTTGTCGCCGGGCCCGGCCGGCGCCATCGCCGCGAGCGCACCGGACAGGATCACCTCGCCGGCCTTCAGCGGGATGCCGAGCCGGCCGAGCGTATTGGCGAGCCACGCGACGGCATTGACCGGCGAGCCGAGCGCGGCCGCGCCGGCGCCGGTACCGATCACGTCGCCGTTTTTCTCGAGCACCATCCCGCAGGTCGAGAGATCGACGCGGCGTGTGCTCACCGCCTGGTCGCCGAGCACGAACACGCCGCACGACGCGTTGTCGGCCACGGTGTCGCCGATCCGGATCTTCCAGTCGCGAATCCGCGAATCGACGATCTCGAAGCACGGCATCACGCATTCGGTCGCGGCCAGCACCATCGCGTTCGTCACGCCGGGGCCGAGCAGGTCGCGCTTCAGCACGAACGCGATCTCGCCTTCCGCCTTCGGCTGGATCAGCGTGTCGAGCGGAATGCACTCGCCTTCGCCATACACCATCCCCGACAGCAGGTAGCCGAAGTCGGGCTGGTACACGCCGAGCATGTCCATCACGGCTTTCGACGTGACGCCGATCTTCTTGCCGATCACGGTTTCCCCGGCGTCCAGGCGGCGCTGCACGAAGCGCTGCTGGATCCGGTACGCGTCGTCGACCGACAGGTCCTCGTGCTGCGACGTCAGCGGTGCGACGGGCGTGCGCGAGGCCATCGCGTCGTACAGCCGGTCGCCCAGCGCGGTAATCAACGTGGAGTCCATAAGAGTTTTCCGGTCAGTAACGGGTGGGTCAGAGCTTGATGCAGACGTTGCGGAGTTCCGTGTAGAACTCGAGCGAATGCACGCCGCCTTCGCGGCCGATGCCCGATTGCTTCGCGCCGCCGAACGCAGTGCGCAGGTCGCGCAGGAACCACGAATTGACCCACGCGATGCCGACGTCGATCGACGCGGCGACGCGATGCGCGCGGGCGAGGTGGGTGGTCCAGATCGCGGTCGACAGCCCGTACGCGTTCGCATTCGCGCGGCCGATCACCTCGGCTTCCGAATCGAACGGCATCACGAGCGTGCACGGCCCGAAGATCTCGTCGCGCGCGATCGGCGAATCGTCGCCGAGGCCCGTCCAGATCGTCGGCTGCACCCACGCGCCGTCGCGCAGGTCCGCCGGCATGTCGGGCACGCCGCCGCCCGTCACGACCGTCGCGCCGAGTTCGGCGGCCTTGCGGTAGTACGACAGCACCTTGTCGCGGTGCTCCTGGCTGATCAACGGACCGATGCCGGTCGAGTCCGCGTCCGGGCGGCCCGGCCGCAGTTGCTCGGCGCCGGCCTTCAGCGCGGCGACGAAGCGCTCGAACAGCGGACGCTCGACATACACGCGCTCGGTGCCGAGGCACACCTGCCCCGCATTCGCGAAGCACGAGCGCAGCGTGCCTTCGACGGCCGCGTCGAAATCGCAGTCGGCGAACACGATCGCCGCGTTCTTGCCGCCCATCTCGAGGCTGACGGGCCGCGCGCCATCGGCCGCCGCCTTCATGATCGCCGCGCCGGTGCGCGTCTCGCCGGTGAACGTGATCGCGTTCACGCCGGGATGGGTCGTCAGGAATTCGCCCGCCGAACCGGGCCCGAAGCCGTGCACGACGTTGTAGACGCCGCGCGGCACGCCCGCCGCGTTCATCACCTCGCCGAGCAGCGCGGCCGTCTGCGGCGTTTCCTCCGACGGCTTCACGACCACCGTGTTGCCGCAGGCCAGCGCGGGGCCCACCTTCCACGTCATCAGCAGCAGCGGCAGGTTCCACGGGCAGATCACGCCGACCACGCCGACCGGGCGGCGGATCGCGTAGTTGAGCGCGCCCGCGCCGTCCGGCGTCGCCATTTCGAAGGTTTCGCCTGGCACGTTCTTCACGACGTCGGCGAACACCTTGAAGTTCGCCGCGCCGCGCGGAATGTCGATGTGGCTCGCGAGGCTCACCGGCTTGCCGGTGTCGGCCACTTCGGCGTCGAGGAAATCGTCGAAGCGGCGCGTGATGCCGTCGGCCACCGCGTACAGGATGTCGACGCGCTGCGCGACGGTCAGCCCGCCCCACGGCCCCGACAGCGCCGCGCGCGCCGCCTGCACGGCCGCGTCGACATCCGCGCGGCTCGCTTCGGCCACGCGGGCGATCACGGTGTTGTCGAGCGGCGAGCGCTTGTCGAACCAGCGATCGCCCGCGCGATAGTCGCCGTCGATGAAGTTGCGGACGCGCCGCGGTTCCGGCTGCCCGCCGGCGGGGCCGCGTGTCGCGGCGAGAGGTTCCGTGTCGTACATGATGTGGTTGCCGATAGTCGTGAATCCGTGATCCGGTGCGGTCGCGAAGGACGTGTGCGAAGGACGTTCGCAAGGCGCATTCGCGAGCCGCGTGCCGTGTTTCGTGTACTGCCCGTCACCCGCCGCCGACGCCGGCTGCGTCGAGGCCCGCGCGGGCACAGCTTTCGTCCTGCGCCTCGCTGCCGCCCGACACGCCGATGCCGCCGATCAGCGCGCCGTCGTCGACGATCGGCAGCCCGCCGCCGAACGCGACGAAGCGCGGGCGCAACACGAGCCCGCTCGGAC
>NZ_JAAGPE010000734.1:0-706 GCF_017104605.1 Burkholderia sp. Ac-20384
TTTCGACGCCTGAAGATTCGCTACGAACGCTATGCTCATATCCACGAGGCCTTCCTATCTTTGGCTTGCGCCTTGATTTGCTGGACGCGTCTAAAACCTCTGGTTAACTAATTTCGCAACAGCTTCTAAGTCTGTTTCAGGGCATCAACCAGCGCCGTCTTCTCCCGATTCGTCAGGAGTCGCGGGTCGACGCCCAGGCCTTTTTTTAGGTTCATCGCGGATTACCGGGGAACGCGGCGCGAATCTTCAGGAAGAAGTATTCCTCGTCGCGGTACCCATAAGCCCGACGCTTGATGACCTTGATGGTGTTGTTGATTCCTTCGACGACGCTGGTATTGAGCGGGTGGCGACAGCGTGCCACGATACCGTGCCAATAGCCCTGCAAGCGCCCGGCGAACTTTTGCAGGGCAGCGATCCCACTTTGCTGAGCCTGTTCGATCCATTGCTCCCAGGCCTTTTCGGACCTATCCGTCATTTCGTGGGCGGGGCATATCATCAGGTGTAAATGCCATGGATATGCCGATGAAGAAGAAAAGACAAACCGTAGCGCGTCAGGCAGCGGCCCGCGGGCCGCGGGCCGCTGACCCTGCCTCGTTTTCACGTACAGCATGTCATGCAGCAGCGCGTACGGTTTCGTATTCGACGGGAGTGCAGTAGTCGATCGACGTGTGCATGCGCTGTCGATTGTAATAGCCTTCGATCCAGT
>NZ_JAAGPE010000735.1:0-666 GCF_017104605.1 Burkholderia sp. Ac-20384
TATGGCCGTCCTCGCATCGTGCGGCAATTGCGTGCTCAGGGCCGGCCGGCGAGCGCTGAGCGCGTGCGACGCAGCCTGCAACGTCAGGGGCTGCGCCCGGTCTACAAGCGCCCGTATCGAGTCACCACGGATTCGACGCATCATCTGCCGGTGGCGCCGAATCTGCTGGATCGGCGCTTCGATGGCTGGCAACTGAACCAAGCGTGGGTGAGTGACATCACGTTCATCGCCACTGACGAAGGCTGGCTGTTTCTCGCGGCGATCCTCGATCTGGCAAGCCGGCGTATCGTCGGCTGGTCGATGTCGGAGCGAATCAACGCGGATCTGGTCTGCCAAGCATTACGCCGTGCGTACTGGCAACGCAAACCCGGGCCCGGATTACTGCTGCATTCGGATAGGGGCAGTCAATATGCCAGTTGGGCGTATCGCGATCTGGCCGCCGAATTCGGCATGATGGTCTCAATGAGCCGGCGTGCAAACGCGTGGGACAACGCGCCGATGGAGAGCTTCTTTAAAACCCTGAAGGTCGAGCGCATTTACCAAACGCGCTACGAGACCCGCGCTCAGGCTCGCCTGGACATCGTCGACTGGATCGAAGGCTATTACAATCGACAGCGCATGCACACGTCGATCGACTACTGCACTCCCGTCGAATACGAAACCGTA
>NZ_JAAGPE010000736.1:0-615 GCF_017104605.1 Burkholderia sp. Ac-20384
ACCCGCCAGGCGCTGCCAAGCCGAGCGCCGTGACCAACCAGCGCAATGGCACGGGCGCCAAGACAGTCCTGACCGAGGACGGCCCGATCCGTATCGAGGTGCCTCGCGACCGCGACGGCAGCTTTGAGCCGCTGGTGACTCCCAAACACGAGAGACGCTTCATGGGTTTCGACGACAAGATCGTCGCCATGTATGCCCGGGGCATGACAGTGCGCGAGATCCAGGGATTTTGCAGGAGCAATACGGTACCGAGGTTTCGCCCGATACCGACGAGGTCATGGCCGAAGTGACCGCCTGGCAAGCACGGCCGCTCGAACCGATGTATCCGGTGGTGTTCTTTGACGCGCTGCGGGTCAAGAATCGCGAAGAAGCGGTGGTGCGCAACAAGGCGATCTACCTTGCACTGGGCGCTCTACCCGACGGCACGCGTGATATTCTGGGCTCGTGGATCGAAGGCACCGAAGGCGCCAAGTTCTGGATGAAGGTGTTTGACCCTGTCTCGATTCCACGTACAGCAAGAAGTTTGATAACTTTTTGACTGTATGGAGAACAGAATGGCAGAGAACGTGGTGCCGAGAAGGCAATACACGCAGGAATTCAAGGTGGAGGCGGTGC
>NZ_JAAGPE010000737.1:0-227 GCF_017104605.1 Burkholderia sp. Ac-20384
GAAAAAAAAAACAAAAAACACGTACAAACACATACATACCGAGACAGAATCCAATGCAACCACGGAACTGAATAGATAACATCACACACAGACACATACGACCGAGCCATTTTACTCACTCATAGCATTTGAACTGTACGTATCACTTGTGCTATCATTTGGTGATATGCTGTTAATTGTGATACTGTAGTTTCTTCTGTGGTTTTTTTTTTTTTGTTTTTTTTTTT
>NZ_JAAGPE010000738.1:0-598 GCF_017104605.1 Burkholderia sp. Ac-20384
CGCAGTTTTACAAGGATCTAGCGGTGCCGTTCCACAATTTCAACCGTGAAGGCGCGGTGGCGTCGCAAGGAACGATCGATTCGTTTTGGGCGCAGGGGATGATGGGCTCGATCAAGGGCCAGTTCGACTGCATCCGCGAGTTCTCGGAAGTGGATTACACGGAGGATCTTCGGAAGATCAATGTGCCGGTGCTGGTGCTGCACGGCGATGATGACCAGATCGTTCCGATCGACGCGTCGGCGCGCCGGACAGCCGCGATCGCGCCGAATGTGACGCTGAAGGTGTATCCGGGCGGCTCGCACGGGATCGCGATCACGCATGCCGATCAGGTCAACGCGGATCTGTTCGCGTTCTTCGAGAACGCAGCACGCAAGTAAGTCGGCCAGGACTTTTCACGGTGCCGGGCGCGACGATCGCGTTCGGCCCGGCACCGGTCGATGTCCGAAGTACCGACGCTGGCGTGAAGTATGTCCTAGCAGGCTGTTGAAAAACGCCTCGTCTTGATCACGAGGTCGCTGCGCAAAAGGATTTTGTATGCGATTGGCTGCTGAGTTGGCGACGGATCGTCGAAGCTGGACCGCTCGCGAGCGGTCCAGTC
>NZ_JAAGPE010000739.1:0-577 GCF_017104605.1 Burkholderia sp. Ac-20384
TCGAACTGGCCCTTGATCGAGCCCATCATCCCCTGCGCCCAAAACGAATCGATCGTTCCTTGCGACGCCACCGCGCCTTCACGGTTGAAATTGTGGAACGGCACCGCTAGATCCTTGTAAAACTGCGAGCGGTTCTTCACGACACCGTTCCGGATCCCGTCGAATACTTCCATCGGCAGACCGCCCGGGTTCGCTTCCGTCTTCAGCATGATCGGC
Organism: Burkholderia sp. Ac-20384; assembly: GCF_017104605.1. Lineage (NCBI taxonomy): Bacteria > Pseudomonadati > Pseudomonadota > Betaproteobacteria > Burkholderiales > Burkholderiaceae > Burkholderia > Burkholderia sp. Ac-20384. The sequence continues at coordinate 217 of NZ_JAAGPE010000739.1, forward strand.
GGCACCGCACCGATCAGCACCACCTTCGCCACCCGCGCCGTGCCGTGCCGGCCGATGTAGTGCGCCACCTCGCCGCCGCCGGTCGAATGGCCAACGAGCATCGCGCCGCGCACGTCCAGGTGCTCGAGCAGCGCAGCTAGGTCATCCGCATAGGTATCCATATCATTTCCGTCCCATGGCTGCGCCGAACGGCCATGCCCGCGACGGTCATGTGCGATGACCCGATAACCGCGATGGCCGAAGAACAGCATCTGCGCATCCCACGCATCCGAAGTTAGCGGCCAGCCGTGCGAAAAAACGACCGGCGTACCCTGGCCCCAGTCCTTGTAGAAGATTTCGGTACCGTCGCCCGATTTAAAGT
>NZ_JAAGPE010000740.1:0-577 GCF_017104605.1 Burkholderia sp. Ac-20384
CTAGGCTCTCTGGGAGTTTGGGCTTGCTAATGGAGGCATGCGTTAGGGCAAAGCGCCCGCCTTCGAGTGGCATGAATTCAGCGAGGACCGTGGCAGAGCGGTTCGCCACTTGCAAGTCAGCGCCGTATTGTGCACGCCCAGGTGTTTGGATTGTATCTGGGAATCGTTCGAAGAGCTCATTGTTGATGGCGTGATTGACGGCATATATCAACACACGTTTGGCATCGTTATCGGCGGCGGCAGAAAGCCGGTCGAGTGAGTCGGGACTGACCATCGTGGGGGTGATGCGTTCGGGGCGCGGAGTTTTGGGCCGGCGCATGGCGCCCAGGGGGCCAAACTGATTGAGCGAGGCTTGGCTCGGGACCGAGGTCGAGGGCTGTGGATGGTTGGCGGATTGAGGGGCCGAGGGAGCCGATTCTGGATAATTCGGCACGGGGCCAAACCCGCGAATATTGAAAGGATCTGCCATTTGGAACACTCGATTGAGGAGGGATGGCAAAGTTTGGAAGCAAGCGGCATGGAGCACGCCGTCGATGCGAGGTGTGGTACAGGGATGCGAAGCGGCTGGGGCGGGAAT
>NZ_JAAGPE010000741.1:0-573 GCF_017104605.1 Burkholderia sp. Ac-20384
GGCGCATGGTCGAGCGTCACGCTCGACAGCGGCACTTCGAGCTCTTCCGCGATCAGCATCGGCAGCGCCGTATAGACGCCTTGCCCCATCTCGACCTTCGGCATCACCAGCGTGACCTTGCCGGCGCGGTCGATCTGCACGAACGCGTTCGGTGCGAACACGCCGGGTTGAGCCGGTTCGGCGGCATCGCCGCCAATCACCGAACGGCGCGCATCGTCACCCGCGGCCGGCAGGCTGAAGCCGAGCAGCAATCCGCCGCCGGCCGCCGCGCCCAGCGACATGCCGAGCTTGAGGAACGAACGGCGCGACACGCCCGCGCCGGCCCGACCTGCTTCGATCAGTCCTCGAGACATGTCACACCTCCTTCGCGGCTTGCTTCACGGCCGCGCGAATCCGGTTGTACGTGCCGCAGCGGCAGATGTTGCCGGCCATCGCCGCGTCGATGTCGGCGTCGCTCGGGTTCGGGTTCGACGCGATCAGCGCGGTGGCGGCCATCACCTGCCCCGACTGGCAGTAGCCGCACTGGACGACGTCGAGCTCGCGCCACGCCTGCTGGACCTTGTGGCCGGCCGG
>NZ_JAAGPE010000742.1:0-557 GCF_017104605.1 Burkholderia sp. Ac-20384
ATCAGCTCGGTCACCGACGAGGTCATGGCGAAGTGACCGCCTGGCAAACACGGCCGCTCGAGCCGATGTACCGGTCGTGTTCTTTGATGCGCTGCGGGTCAAGATTCGCGAAGACGCCGTGGTCCGCTGACCTGCTCCCTGCAAACAGGGCCAGCCGGAGTCTAGTAAAGTTCGTTTTCGGAGAAGAAGACGAACATGAAGAAGCGCTTTACGGAACAGCAAATCATCGGGTTTCTGAAGGAAGCCGAGGCTGGTATGCCGGTCAAGGAACTGTGCAGGAAACACGGGTTCAGTGACGCGTCGTTCTACACGTGGCGCGCAAAGTTCGGCGGCATGGAAGTCTCGGAAGCCCGCCGGCTCAAGGACCTCGAGGTGGAGAATGCCCGGCTGAAGAAACTACTGGCCGAAGCAATGCTCGATATGGAAGTGCCCCTGCCTCGTTTTCACGTACAGCATGTCATGCAGCAGCGCGTACGGTTTCGTATTCGACGGGAGTGCAGTAGTCGATCGACGTGTGCATGCGCTGTCGATTGTAATAGCCTTCGATCCAGTCGACG
>NZ_JAAGPE010000743.1:0-507 GCF_017104605.1 Burkholderia sp. Ac-20384
CGCTGGAACTGCAGGCTGGAATGCCGGCGCAGCATGGCTCGCGCAAAGGTTCGGCTGCCGCCTACAGTCTGAAGAGTGTCCGTCAGCAAGAGCGAGCCGTGGCTGAGCAGTCTGAGCGAACCTATCAAAGACTGTTTAACCGGTGGAAGCAGTCGCGTCCCAAATCAGACAGCGCGCCGATACGATGGCCGGAAGCGCGGACATAGCGAACGAGCGAAGTACGGCGTGGGGGCTTGTGTATTTCATCCGTGGTGTACACGACCCGTCTAATCTCCGGCGGGAACACGTAGAACGGTACGACGTGCTCCCATGCCCGCTGCCACGACTGCACGATCGTCGGGTACTTCGCGCCCCAAGGTCCGTCGGCGAAGTCTTGTAGCGCCTGCCTCGCCGCCTCTTCGCTGGCGGCCGCGTAGATCGGGCGTAGCGCGGCGGCCAGGGCCTTGCGATCCTTGTAGCTGGCGTACTCCAGACTGTTGCGGATCAGATGTACGATGCAGGTCTGAA
>NZ_JAAGPE010000074.1:0-37661 GCF_017104605.1 Burkholderia sp. Ac-20384
GGCCTCGGCGGCACGCTGCGGTTGCGCTTCGTCGACAGCACGGTCAACGCGCTGCTGCCGCTGATTCTCCGCGCGTTCCAGGAACGCCATCCGGACGTCGATTTCCAGCTCGAGGAAGGCACGACCGCCGAGCAGGTGCTCGCGTTGCGCCAGGACCGCACGGACGTCGGCCTCGTCGTGCTGCCGGTGGCCGATGCGGGCGACGTGCGCGTCGAGCCGCTGCTGCGCGACCGGATGGTCGCCGCCTTGCCCGACGGTCACCGGCTCGCACACCGCCGGCGCATCGCGCTTGCAGAACTGGCGGACGAACCGTGGGTCATGTTTGCCGCGCACCACGGGCCCGGCATGCATGCGCTGATCGCAACGGCATGCGCGCAGGCCGGCTTCGCGCCGCGCGTCGTCCAGCAGCCGCGCCAGATGCAGACGACGGCCGGACTCGTCGCGGGCGGCATCGGCGTCGCGCTGATGCCGCGCCTGTTCGTGCCGATGCAGCCGCAAGGCATTACGTTCTGCGAACTGAAGGATGCGGGCAGCCCGCTCGCGTACGAGCTGGCGATCGCGTACCGGACGCCATCGCCGCTCATCGATGCGCTGCGCGAGACCGCGCGAAGCGCGGTACGCGAACTGGGGCTGGTGCTGGCGACGTGACCGCGTGCGTCACGCGCGCCGTGCTCAGCCGCCGACGACGTTGAACGCGACGTCGACCACGGCCTTCCGGAACGCGTCCTGCCGCGTGGGCAGCGACGTGTACTCCAGCATCATGTGGCTGTACGACACCGTCGTGCCGATCGCACTCGCAAACATGAAGAACAGCACGGTCGGATCGACCGGACGGATCACGCCGGCCTCGACGCCGTCCGACAACAGCGGAAACAGCACGTCGTAATACGGGCGCACGATCCGCTCCTGCAGCCGGTCGAGCCGCCCGCCCACTTCGGTCGCCGCCGTCGAAAAGAACATGCCCATGTCGGGCTCGTCGAACTCGTGCTCGACACACAGCTCGATCGCGCGCAGCACACGGTCGCGAGGCGACAGCGGCGACGTGCGCAACGCGCGCAGCGCGTCGAACATCGGCACGGCGAGCTCGGCGATTTGCTCGACGACCGCCAGCCACAACGTTTCCTTCGTACCGAAATGGTGCGCGATCAGCGCCGCATCGACCCCCAGCTCGCGCGCGACTTCGCGCACGCTCGTTGCGTCGTAGCCACGCTTCGCGAACGTGCGACGCGCGGCCCGCAATATCACGTCCGGCCCCACGGACGCCCCGGCCAGCGGCCGCCCTCGCATACGCCGCTTGGCCGGCGCGCGCTCAGTGACTTCAGCCACGTCTTCCTGATCTCCTTGAATGATTCGAATACCCCTGTTCAGGCCCCGCTTTAGCGGCGCCGAAAACCGGGTGACCTGCCCCGCTCCGTTGACACGCGAAGCCGGGAAGCGCTAGGATCATACATTATTCATCACTTGATGATTTATCCATGACAACCCCTACACGCATCGTCATCGTCGGCGGCGGCATCGCCGGACTGCAGCTCGCCACCCGCCTGGGCGAGCGCCTCGGCCGGTCCGGGCGCGCACAGGTCACCATCGTCGACCGCAGCCCGACCCACATCTGGAAGCCGATGCTGCACACGATCGCGGCCGGCACGCGCGATGTGCAGCAGCAGCAGGTGATCTTCCTCGCCCATGCCCGTGACCACGGGTACTCGTACCAGCCCGGCGAACTGACGGGGCTCGATCGCGCACGCCGTCGCGTGCAGCTCGGCGAGATCCGCTCGCAGGACGGCGAACTCGTGCTCGAGGCACGCGAACTCGAATACGACGTGCTGATCCTCGCGCTCGGCAGCCAGGCCAACGATTTCGGCGTGCCGGGCGTGCGCGAGCACTGCTATTTCATCGACAGCCAGAAGCAGGCCGAGACCTTCAACGAAGCGTTGCGGGTGCGCGTCTTTCGCAGCATCGCGCGCGACGAACCGTTCCGCGTCGCGATCGTCGGCGCGGGCGCGACCGGCGTGGAACTCGCGGCGGAGCTGAGCCGCTTGCTGGAAGTGGCCCAGGCCTATGGCGACGCGACCGTGCGCGAGCGGCTGCAGCTCACGCTGCTCGAAAGCGGCCCGCGCATCCTCGCCGCGTTTCCGCCGCGGATTTCCGCGTCCGCGCAGCGGCGGCTCGAACAGATCGGCTTTCACGTGCTGACATCGACCCGCGTCACGTCCGCCGCCGCAAACGGCTTCCACTATGGCGACGGTTCGTTCGCCGAGGCGGACTTGATGGTCTGGGCGGCCGGCGTGAAGGCGCCCGATTTCATGCAGGCGCTCGACGGGCTCGACACGAATCGTGCGAACCAGATCGTCGTCGGGCCGTCGCTGCAGGCAACCGGCGACGACCACGTGTTCGCGATCGGCGATTGCGCGAGCCTGCTGCCCGACGGCCACGAGCGGCCGCTGCCGCCCACCGCGCAAGTCGCGACGCAACAGGCCGAGCATCTCGCGAAGCACCTGCCCGCGTGGCTCGAAGGCAAGCCGATTCCGCCATTCGCGTTCCATGATTTCGGCGCGCTCGTGTCGATCAGCGACTACGACGCGTTCGGCACGCTCGGGCAGTTCGGGTTCTTTCGCGGTGGCTTCATCCAGGGGCGTTTTGCGCAGTTCAGCCACCTGATGCTCTACCGGCGGCACCAGCAGGCGCTGCACGGCTTCTCCAAGGCGACCCTGCTGTGGATCGCCGAACGGATCAACGGCTGCGTGCAGCCGCGCATCCGCCTGTCGTGATACCGCGTGTGGCGGTGTCGCGTAACGTTTCGAGGAAAACTGACATGAACAACCGTTTAGCGCCCTGGCTCGTGACCGTTGCCGCGATCAGCAGCTTCGACATGCCGTCCGTCTCGTGGGGCGTGCCGCGGCGGCGCAGCGTCACGCGCGACCGGCTGCCGTCGTGGGACGCGACGAGCAAGCCGTCCATCAGCGTGCTCGAGCGGCCCACGGCCGACACCGTGATGATTTCATGGTGCGACGCGTGCACCGGGCACTACGGTTATCAGAAGTGGCGGCTGTTCACGACGCGCAAGCGTGGCGTGTGCGCGCTGTCGGGGCAGCCGATCAAGATCGGCGACAGTGTCTTCGCGCCGCAATTGCTCGGCTCGACGCCGGGCAACGCCGCCGCGATGGTGCTGGCCGCGTGCATCGACGCGGCCCGCCCCGCCGAGGCGGCCTGACAGCCCGGGATTCGACCCGGGATTCCGCTTCAGGCAGTGGTGACGCGATCCGTATCGCGAACCGCCTCGTTCATGCGTGCTTCGGCTTCCGCATCCAGCCGCGCCGCATTCGCCTCGGCTTCCGCTTCCGGCATCAGCTCGCCTTCCCATTTCGCGACCACCGCGCTGGCGATCGAGTTGCCCACGGCGTTCGTGGCCGAACGGCCCATGTCGAGGAACGTATCGACGCCCAGAATCAGCAACAGCCCGGCTTCCGGGATGTTGAACTGGTGCAGCGTGGCAGCAATCACGACGAGCGACGCACGCGGCACGCCGGCCATGCCTTTCGACGTCAGCATCAGGATCAGCAGCATCGTGACCTGCGTGCCGAGCGACAGGTGAATGCCGTATGCCTGTGCGATGAACAGCGACGCGAACGTGCAGTACATCATCGAGCCGTCGAGGTTGAACGAATACCCCATCGGCATCACGAAGCTCGAGATCTTGCGGCGCACGCCGAAACGGTCGAGCGCATCGAGGATCTTCGGATACGCGGCTTCCGAGCTCGCGGTCGCGAACGACAGCATGAACGCTTCCTTGATCAGCACCAGCAGCTTGAACACGCGGCGGCCGAGGAACAGCAGCCCGGCGGCGACGAGCGTGCCCCACAGCAGGAACAGGCTCAGGTAGAAGTCGCCCATGAACACCGCGAACTTCAGCAGGATCGACAGGCCGTTGATCGCGACGGTCGATGCCATCGCCGCCAGCACCGCGAGTGGCGCGAGCTTCATCACGTAGCCGGTGATCTTGAGCATCACGTGCGCGAGCTGGTCGATCGCCGCGACAAGGATCTTGCCGCGTTCGCCGAGCGACGCGAGCGCCACACCGAAGAACATCGAGAACACGACGATCTGCAGGATCTCGTTGTTCGCCATCGCCTCGGCGATCGACTTCGGCACCATGTGGCCGACGAAATCCTTCAGCGTGAACTTGGACGTCGCGAGATGCGCGGACGCGCCGATATCCGGCAGCGGCAGCCCGAGGTTCTCGCCCGGACGCAGCAGGTTCGCCATCAGCAGGCCGAGCAGCAGCGAGATCAGCGACGCGGTGACGAACCAGCCGAGCGCCTTCACGAACACGCGGCCCACCGACGACGCGTCGCCCATGTGCGCGATGCCAACGACCAGCGTCGAGAACACCAGCGGGCCGATCACCATCTTGATCAGCCGCAGGAACACGTCGGACACCAGCGAGATGTAGCCGGCGATCTCCACCGCGGACTGCTTGTCCGGCAGTTGCGTATAGATCATGTAGCCGATCAGGATGCCGGCAGCCATCGCGAGCAGGATCCAGCCTGCCGCGGACATTCGTTTGTTCATAACGGAATTCGACGCACGGGAAGAAGTTGACGGATGAAGGGCGCGCATCCGGTGCCGTGCCAGGGCGCGCGCGTGGCGAGCCGGTCGTGCCCGGTGTGTCGGGCACGGGCGCCGGCGCCGGTCAGGCTCGCGGCTATCCGCGAGCTGACGTGCTGCCGCCGCTACGGCATTCGCGCGAAGGCGAACGCCGGCGGCAGCGATTCAGCGTGATGCGATCAGGCCAGATCAGTAACCGATTGCCGAGCCGGCCGGACGGCGCGGATCGTTGTAGCCGTAGATGAAGCCGACCCGCACGTTGCCGGACACGGACGAATCGTTCCCGGAACTCTGGCGGCTCGCCGCTTCGGTGCCCGGCAGGCCGACCATGATCAGCTCGGCGGCGCCCCATGGCGTCTGCTCGACCATCTTGTAGCCCATGTTGCGCAGGATCGCGAGCGTGTCGGGCGACAGGCCGTAGGTTTCGTAATAGACCTCGTCAGGCAGCCACTGATGGTGGATGCGCGGCGCGGTGACCGCGTCCTGCGGCGTCATCCCGTAGTCGATCACGTTCAGCACCGTCTGCAGCGTGATCGTGATGATGCGCGAGCCACCCGGCGAGCCGACCACCATGAACACCTTGCCGTCCTTCTTCACGATGGTCGGCGCCATCGACGACAGCGGACGCTTGCCCGGCGCGATCGAGTTGCGCGTGCCCTGCACGAGGCCGAACAGGTTCTGCGCGCCGACCTTCACGGTGAAGTCGTCCATCTCGTCGTTCAGGAAGAAGCCCGTGCCCGGCGCAATGACCACGGCGCCGAAGCGGCCGTTGACCGTGTAGGTCGTCGACACCGCGTTGCCGTCCTTGTCGATGATCGAATAGTGGGTCGTCTCCGGCTTCTCGTGCACGCCGACGCCCGGCTGCACGTCGACCGACGGCGTTGCCGTATCCGAATGGATGCTCTTGCGGATCTGCGCCGCGTATTCCTTGCTCGTCAGCTTCGCGACCGGGTTGTCGATGAAGTTCGGATCGCCGAGCAGCGTGTTGCGATCTTCGTATGCATGGCGCATCGCTTCGGTCATGTAGTGCACCGCCGCGGCCGAATGGTAGCCAAGCTTGCGCATGTCATACCCTTCGAGGATGTTCAGCGTCTCGCACATCGTCACGCCACCCGAGCTCGGCGGCGGAGCCGACACGAACTCGTAGCCGCGATACGAACACGTCAGCGGCGCGATGTCCTGCGCACGGTACGACGCGAAGTCGGCCGCCGTGATCAGGCCGCCGCCCTTCTTGGCCGCCGCCTCGACAGTCTTCGGGATCTCGCCGTGATAGAACGCGTCGGGGCCCTGCTCCGCGATGCGCTCGAGCGTGCGGGCCAGGTCCTTCTGCACCAGGCGATCGCCCGGCTGCAGCGGCGTGCCGTCCGGCCGCAGGAAGATGCGGGCCGCATCCGGATCCTTCTTGAAGCGGTCGATCGTCGTGTCGAGGATGTCCGTATCGCCACGCGTCAGCACGAAACCGTCGCGCGCGAGGCGGATCGCCGGCGCCATGACCTGCTTGCGCGTCAGCTTGCCGTACTTGCGCTGTGCGAGATCGAGGCCGGCGACCGTGCCCGGCACGCCGACCGCACGATAGCCGTACAGGCTGTCGTCCGGAATGACGTTGCCCTTCGCATCGAGATACATGTTCGCGGAAGCCGCAGCCGGTGCGGTTTCGCGGAAATTGATGAAGCGGTCGCGGCCGTCGGCCAGGTGGACGGTCATGAAACCGCCGCCGCCGATGTTGCCGCAGCACGGGTTGGTCACGGCCTGCGCGTAGCCGACCGCCACCGCCGCGTCCACCGCGTTGCCGCCTTCCTTCAGGATGTCGACGCCGATCTGCGACGCGAAATGCTGCGACGAAACGACCATGCCGTTCTTCGCTTCAACCGCGGGGTCCGACGCGGCGAACGCGCACACGCTCATGGCCGACAACAGGGTGAGTACTACGAGCCGCCTCATGACGGGATCCTCCAGACAAATAAACCGGGCCAGGCCGGGATGCGCCGTCGCATCGTCGCGTGTCGGCGCCGCCAATCCGGCATGTAATAAACAATACATCCCGGCGAGGCCGCGATCATAGCACTCGCTTTTTTTCGCTAAAACCTAGGGTTATCACTGAATTTATGACCACTGTGGCCAAGGGCACATTTCGATGTATGTTTGTTTTATTACACAACCCGATGCATCACGCGATCGCGTGATGCGTCCCTCTAATTTCGGGCCGCCGGCGGCCTGTCGAGCGTCGATCGGCTAACATGCGTGGAGTCGCCGGCAGACATCCGTCTGCCGTTTGTCATTCAGATCAGAGAGCTGGAGTGCCCGATGGGGACGAGCATCAGGGCGTTGCTGTTATCCCAGATGGATAGCTTCACGCCGTCGGAACAGAAGGTCGCGCAGGCGTTGCTGGACCGCTACCCGAGCCTCGGGCTCGGGCCGATTGCGAGCTTTGCCAAACAGGCTGAGGTGAGCGATCCGACCGTGTTTCGCTTTGTCGTCCGGATCGGCTTTCCGAATTACTCGTCGTTCCAGCAGGCGCTGTACGGTGAAATCGACACGGCGATGAATTCGCCGCTCGCGCGGATGGATGCGTTCCACTCGGCCGGCGGCATGCGCGACAGTCATTCGGCGATTTTCCAGCGGCTGTCCGGGTCGCTGGCCACCACGATCGAAGGACTCGATGCGGCGGCATTCGACGCCGCGGTGGCGCTGCTGGCCAATCCGGATGTGCGTGTCTTTTGTGGCGGCGGGCGTTACACGGCGCCACTCGCGTCGCTGTTTTCGTTCACGCTGACCTACGCGCGGCCCCATGTTCAGTATGTCGAACCGAATGTGAACCTCGCGTCGGTCGCATTGGCGGACATGGGGCCCGGCGACGTGCTCGTCATTTTCGATTTTCGCCGCTATCAGCGGGACAGTATTCGCTTTGCGCAGGCCGCGCATCGGCTCGGCGCGCGCGTGCTGCTGATCACGGACGAATGGCACTCGCCTATCGGCGAGTTTGCGGAGATCGTGCTGCGCATCCGCGGGCAGCCGTTCGCGATGCTACAAACCAACGTGCCGGCGCTCGCGCTCGCTGAAGCACTCGTGATCGGCGTGACGAATCAGTTGCCCGAGCTGGCAAGGCAGCGGATGGAGAAGATCGAGCATCTGAACTCCGGGGGGAACGAGCCGGATATCAGTCAGCGGGATTTGCCCGAATGACGATGGCTCGCCATTCGGGCACAGGCTTCAGCTCTCGACATCCTCGAGGCTGAACACCTCGGTCTTGTCGTTATACGAGAACACTTCCCCGTAACGGCCCCAGTCGATCACCGCGTCGAGCGTTTCCTCGGCCGCTTCGTCGGACAGGAAATCCTCCAGCTCCTGCTCGAAGCGCACGCGCGGCGCGCGATGGCCCGGGCGCTCGTTCAGCACCTTCCTGATCCGTGCAGCCAGCGGCACGTGCTTCAGCAGGTGATCCGCGAACATCAGCTTGCGCTCCTGCGTGCCGAATTCCGCAAACACGCGCGCGGGCGGCGTGAGGAACACATCCCCTTCCCGCACATCCGCGAAGCCGAGGTACTGCAGCACTTCGGCGATCGGGAACAGTTCGTCGACCTCGAGGTGCAGCGTACGCGCGATTTCCGGCATGTCCGCGCGGCCGTGGTACGGCGCCATCGCGAGCGTTTCGATCAGGCCGGCCATCAGGTTGGTCGACACGCGCGGCATCCAGCTGCCGAGCTCCAGCCCCTTCTTCGTCGCCTCGTTGGTCTGGCGGGCGGTCATTTTCGCGTAGATGTCGTCGACGAGCTTGCGGAAATCGGTATCGAGCCGGTTGCGCGGATGCTTGAACGGCACCTTGATCTCGGCAATCACGCGGCCCGGGTTCGACGACAGCACGAGAATCCGGTCGCACATGAACACCGCTTCCTCGATGTTGTGCGTGACGATCAGCACCGACTTGATCGGCATCCGGCCTTGCGTCCACAGATCGAGCAGGTCGGTACGCAGCGTCTCGGCCGTCAGCACGTCGAGTGCGGAGAACGGCTCGTCCATCAGCAGGATCGTCGGATCGACGACGAGCGCACGCGCAAAGCCCACGCGCTGACGCATGCCGCCCGACAGCTCGCGCGGATATGCGTTTTCGAAGCCGTCGAGACCGATCAGGTCGATCGCGGCGAGTGCACGCTCGCGCCGCTCACGCGCATCGACGCCGAGCGCTTCGAGGCCGGCTTCCACGTTCTGCAGCACGGTGAGCCACGGGAACAGCGCGAAGGTCTGGAACACCATCGCGACACCCTCGGCCGGACCATCCAGCGGCTTGCCGAGATAGGACACCTCGCCGCCGGTCGGCTCGATCAGGCCGGCGATGATGCGCAGCAGCGTCGACTTGCCCGAGCCGGAGCGGCCAAGCAGCCCGACGATCTCGCCTTCGCGCAGCGACAGGTTCGCATCGTCGAGCACCAGCAACTCGCCTTGCGACTTGTTGAAACCGCGGCTGACATGCTCGACGCGCAGGATCTCGTCGCCGAGGCGCGGCGGCTGGGCCGGCTGGTTCGTCTGGACAGGGGCATTCACAACATTCGAATTTTGCATCGTGCTTACTCTCAATCGAGACGGAGCCGGGCTTCCGCATAGGCGTACATCGGACGCCACAGCAGACGGTTGAACAGGGTAACGAACAGGGACATCACGGCGATGCCCAGGATGATCTTCGGAAAGTCGCCGGCGGCAGTCGTCTGCGCGATATAGGCGCCCAGGCCGTGCGCGACGACCTTCGTGTCGCCCCACTGCACGAACTCGGACACGATGCTCGCGTTCCACGCGCCGCCCGATGCGGTAATCGCGCCGGTCACGTAGTACGGGAAGATGCCCGGCAGGATCGCCTGCCGCCACCACTGCTTGCCGCGAATATGGAAGTTCTTCGTCACTTCCTTGTAGTCGTTCGGATAGGACATCGCGCCCGCGATCACGTTGAACAGGATGTACCACTGGGTGCCGAGCACGATCAGCGGCGACAGCCAGATGTCGGCGTTCAGGTGGAAGCGGACGATCACGATCACGAACACCGGGAACAGCAGGTTGGCCGGGAACGCCGCAAGGAACTGCGCGAGCGGCTGGATCTTCTCGGCCAGCGCAGGACGCAGCCCGATCCACACGCCGAGCGGCACCCAGATCAACGAAGCGATCAGGATCAGCAACAGCACGCGCAGCAGCGTGATCAGGCCGAGTACGAACACGTGGCCGACCTCGGCCATCGTCACGCCGGTCGCGACGAATGTCACGACGCGCCACACGACATACACCGTCAACAGGACCACCAGCACGCCCCACACGATGTCGCCGATCCGCGACGACCGTTTGCTCGATACGACGCGCGCGCCCACGCCCTTGAACGACGGGATGCGCAGCGGCACGCGGGCAGCCTGCGACAGCAGCCAGCCGGCCGGCACGAGCAGCTGATGGATCAGGTGCGTGCGGCGCATCATGTCGAGTAGCCACGATTGCGGCGCATCGCCCGACGCGGTGTTCTCCATCCGGAACTTGTCGGACCACGCGACGAGCGGGCGGAACAGGAACTGGTCATAGGCGAGAATCACGACCGACATCGCGACGATCACCCAGCCGACCGCACCGAGGTTCTTGTCCGAGATCGCCTGCGCGAGATACGCGCCAATGCCCGGCAGCGTGATCGTCTGGTTGCCGACCGTGATGGCCTCCGACGCGACGACGAAGAACCAGCCGCCCGACATCGACATCATCATGTTCCAGATCAGGCCCGGCATCGAGAACGGTACCTCGAGTTTCCAGAAGCGCTGCCACGCCGTCAGGTGGAAGCCGCGCGACACTTCATGCAGGTCGCGCGGCACCGTGCGCAGCGACTGGTAGAAGCTGAACGTCATGTTCCACGCCTGGCTCGTGAAGATCGCGAAGATCGCGGCCAGCTCCGCACCGAGCACGCGGCCCGGAAACAGCGCGAGGAAGAACGTGACGGTAAACGAGATGTAGCCGAGCACCGGCACCGACTGCAGGATGTCGAGGATCGGAATCAGCACCATGCCGGCGCGGCGGCTTTTTGCGGCGAGCGTGCCGTAGACGAGCGTGAACACGAGCGACGCGACCATCGCGGCGAGCATCCGCAGCGTGGTGCGCAACGCGTATTCGGGCAGGTTGGCCGGGTCGAGCGTGATCTTCTGCGTCTGCAGCACGCCGATCGGCGCCATCGTCTGGTGGAAGCCGATGATCGTCATCGCGAGCAGGCAGATGATCAGCGGAAACGCGACGGCATCCCAGCGGTTGGGCAGCACGCGCCACGCCGAGGCGTTCGCGGTGCGGTTCGGATCGAAACTGATATCCATCGGTAGCGTCTTGTGTTGAATTGAAAATCGATGGGACCAGCCGCGCCATGCGCGGCCGGACGTCGCGCCCCCCGGCGCGGGTCAGAACAGTCCGTGCAGTACCCAGTACAGGCCGGCCGACAGTGCGATCGATGCGGGCAGCGTGAGCACCCACGCGAGCACGAGGTTGCGCACCGTATCCCAGCGCAGGCCCGCGCCGCTGGCCGTCATCGTGCCGGCCACGCCCGACGCGAGCACGTGCGTCGTCGACACCGGCAGCCCGTATGCGTCGGCCATCCCGATCGTCAGCATCGCGACGGCCTCGGCCGATGCGCCCTGCCCGTAGGTGAGATGCGACTTGCCGATCTTCTCGCCGACCGTCACGACGATCCGCTTCCAGCCGACCATCGTGCCGAGGCCGAGCGCGATCGCGACGGCGACCTTCACCCAGGTCGGGATGAATTTCGTCGCGCGGTCCATCTGCTGCTTGAACGCTTCGAGCGCGCTCGCGTCCTCGACCGAGAACGCCGGCGCCTTCGCCTTCTCCATCAGCCGGATTGCCTCGGACGCGACGTACATGTTGTTGCGCACGTTGTCGACGAGGTTCTGCGGCACGCTCGAGATGCCGCCGGCCTGCGCGACCTGGTCGGCGATCGTGTCGGTGAGCTTGCCCAATGCCGGGACCGTCGCAGGCGTCAGCTTGTGCGTGCGCACGTACGCCTCGACATCGGCGCGCGGGTCGGTCGACTGTGCGGCCGGGTCCGCGTACTTGACGAGCGTCGTCGACGCATGGCGCGCCACCGCGACGAACGTGCTCGTCTGGTCGGGCGTCACGGCCTTGTTCAGCGCATACGCGGTCGGCATCACGCCGATCAGGATCAGCATGATCAGCCCCATGCCCTTCTGGCCGTCGTTCGAGCCGTGCGCGAACGACACGCCCGTGCAGGTGAGGATCAGCAGCAGGCGGATCCAGAACGGCGGCGGCTTGTTGCCCTTCGGCTCCTGGTACAGCGCCGGCACGCGCACGAGCGCCTTCAGGAGCAGCAGCACGAGCGCGGACAGCACGAAGCCGATCAGCGGCGAGAACAGCAGCGCCTTGCCGACGCCGAGCGCCTGGTTCCAGTCGACGCCGCTCGTGCCCGACGGGCCGCTGACGATCTGGTTCATCAGGCCGACGCCGATGATCGAGCCGACGAGCGTGTGCGAACTCGACGACGGCAGCCCGAAATACCAGGTCGCGAGGTTCCACGTGACGGCCGCGATCAGCAGCGCGAACACCATCGCGAAGCCCGAGCCGCTGCCCACCTGAAGGATCAGCTCGACCGGCAGCAACTGCAGGATGCCGAACGCGACGGCGCCGCTCGATACGAGCACGCCGAACAGGTTCCAGAGGCCCGACCAGACGACCGCCAGATGCGGGTCGAGCGAGTGCGTATAGATGACGGTCGCGACCGCGTTCGCGGTGTCATGAAAGCCGTTCACGAACTCGAAGCCGAGTGCGATCAGCAGCGCGACGATCAGCAGCAGGAACGGGAGGACCGAGCTTTCCTTGACGGGACTGAGGTCGGCGCTGAGATGGATGCCAACATAGACGATGCCGCAGGCAATGATCAGAAAAAACAGCGCGAGGCTGATGGTACGCGTGCGGTTGCTGACCGCACCGCTGGTTTCCGTTGCCGCGAGATTCGGCATGAAGGGGCTCCGGAGAGGTGACTCGGAGTCGCAGGCTATCGGTCGGTCGTGACGCAAATGTGACGTGTCACTTACAAGACATTGACAGGTCATCCTTCAAAAATCCTGCACCGCCGCGCAAGCCGCCCACACGGGTGTTCGACCTTGTAACGCACGGGAATAAATTCGCCGCTGCGCCGGTATGGCACGCGAAGGCGCCGGTTTATCCAGGACGATCCGGCCGTCCGGTTTCGTCACACGAATGCGAGGCTCACATGTCTTCATCGACCCCCACCAACCCGTCGCGCCGCAAGGCCCTGCAGTGCATGGCCTTCGGCGGCCTCGGCACGCTGTTCACGCTGTCGGGCGGCATCCTGACGCCGTTCGACCTCGCGCTTGCGCAGACCGGCGACGCACTCCCGGCCAACGCGGGCCGCCCGCTGTTCGTGCAGATCAGCGACACGCACATCGGCTTCAACAAGGAGGCGAACCCCGACGTATCGGCCACGCTGAAGCAGACGATCGACCTCGTCAACGGCATGCCGGCGATGCCCGCGCTGGCCATCCATACGGGCGACATCACGCACCTGTCCAAGCCCGAGGAGTTCGACCACGCGTCGCAGTTGCTCTCCGCGCTGCGCGTGCCTGAACTGCATACGGTGCCCGGCGAGCATGACGTCACCGACGGCTCTGGCGCCGAATATTTCGGCCGGTTCGGCAAGGCGTCGGACAACCGCGGCTATTACAGCTTCGATCACGCGGGCGTGCACTTCATCGGCCTCGTCAACGTGATGCACTTCAAGCCGAACGGGCTCGGCAGCTTCGGCGACGACCAGCTCGCGTGGCTCGCGCAGGATCTCAAGGGCCGCTCGTCGAGCACGCCGATCGTCGTGTTCTCGCACATGCCGATGTGGACCATCTACGAGCCGTGGGGCTGGGGCACCGGCGACGCGCCACAGACGATGGCGCTGCTGCGCCGCTTCGGCTCGGTCACCGTATTGAACGGGCACATCCACCAGATCGTGTCGAAGGTCGAGGGCAACGTGACGTTCCACACCGCGCGCTCCACCGCGTTCCCGCAGCCGACGGCCGGCAACGGCCCGGGCCCGTTGCCGCTCACCGTGCCGCGCGACCGGCTGCCGTCGATGCTCGGCGTGACGACCGTCGACTTCGCGGGCCATCCGGTTGCATCGTCGCTGCACGATGCGACGCTGGCCTGACGCACCGAACCCAAGGGAGACCGACATGACCCGCTTCAAGCAATCCAGACTCATCGCGGCGCTGATCCTGTACGCCACCGCCGCCGCCCCGCTCACCGCGTTCGCGCAGGGCCCCGACGGCTCGCTCGTGACGATCCACAATTTCATGTTTTCGCCGATGTCGACCACGATCAAGGCCGGCACGACGATCACGTGGAAGAACCTCGACGGAGAGCCGCACACGGTCGTCAACGATGCCGGCATCTTTCACTCGAGCGCACTCGACCAGAACGATACGTACTCGTTCCGCTTCGACAAGCCGGGCGTCTACAAGGTGTTCTGCGGGATTCACCCGTACATGAAGGAGACCATCACGGTCGAATGACGCGGCGCACGGCGAAACACGCGGACGAATGGCGGACGGCGAGCCGCCTACAATGCCCCCATCCCATTCGCCCGCGTGGCTGACGGAGCCGCCCATGCCCAGGATCGACCTCAGCGCCGTGCCCGAACGCCTCGGCAGCGGCTATCCGCGGCCGTTCGACGCGCCGTGCGCGCAGCGCATCCGCCAGCGCGTCGGCAACGCCGGCGGGCTGCGCGATGTCGGCGTCAACCTGATGCGCGTGCCGCCGGGCGGCTGGTCGAGCCAGCGCCACTGGCACTCCGACGAAGACGAATTCGTCTACGTGCTCGAAGGCGAACTCGTGCTGATCGAGGACGACGGCGAAACCGTGCTGCGCGCCGGCGACTGTGCGGCGTTCCCGAAAGACTCGGGCAACGGCCATCACCTGGTCAACCGGTCGGATGCGGTCGCCGTGTATCTCGAGGTCGGCTCGCGCTCGCCGGACGACGTGATCACCTGCCCGGACATCGACATGATGAGCCCGAGCCGCGACGGCCGGTTCCTGCACAAGGACGGCACGCCTTACCCGGACGCGTGACGCCAGCTGCTCATGCCGGTGGATGCGCGGCCCGAATCGGCGCGAGCTGCCGCACGCGAGCGCACTACCCCGAATCTGCTTGAGGGTCGGATACGACTGGCGAAGCACCTGCAGCCGCCCGCTGCACTGCGGGCAGCCCTCCGCCGCCGATCGCCTAAACTGAATCGATCCGTTCGGATCCGACCCACCGACACACGCAGCGAGGCCAGCCATGACCGCGAGCCAGCCGGCACGCATGGATCTCCCCGGGCAAGTGGTGCTCGTGCTCCAGGGCGGCGGCGCACTGGGCGCGTTCCAGCTCGGCGTCTTTCAGGCGATGGACGAAGCCGGTATCCGGCCCGACTGGGTGGTCGGGACGTCGATCGGCGCGATCAACGCGGCGTTGATCGCCGGGAACCCGCCGGCGCTGCGCTACGAGAAACTGTCCGCATTCTGGCGCCGAGTGACCGAGCGGACCCGTTTCGACACTGCGCCGCTGCTGCCCGGCTGGGACCGGACGCTGGCCGAGCTGATGATCATCGGCGGCGGCATCGCGGGATTCTTCCAGCCCAATCCGGCATCGTGGCTCGGGCCGATGGTCCGCCTCGGCGTCGATCGCGCGTCGTATTACCGGATCGCGCCGCTGCGCGACACGCTCATGTCGCTGATCGATCCCGACCTGCTGAACGCGGGCCACCCGCGCCTGACCGTCAGCGCGGTCAATGCGTGCACGGGCACGATGCGCTATTTCGATTCGCGCGACACGCGGCTCGGGATCGAGCACATCATGAGCTCGGGCGCGCTGCCGCCCGCGTTCCCGGCGATACGGATCGACGGCGAGCCGTACTGGGATGGCGGCGTGTACTCGAACACACCCGTCGAGGTCGTGCTCGACGACAACCCGCGCCGCAGCTCGATCATCTTCTCCGTCCAGATGTGGAACCCGGCCGGCCCCGAGCCCGAGAGCATCTGGCAGGTGTCGGAGCGCCAGAAGGACATCCAGTATGCGAGCCGCACCGACAGCCACATCGCGCGCCAGCAGCAGATCCACCGGCTGCGCCACGTGATCCGCGAACTGGCCCGGCACGTGCCGGAAGCCGAACGCGCGTCGCCGGCGGTGCGCCGGCTCGCCGCGTGGGGCTGCGAAACCACGATGCACCTGGTCAAGCTCGCGGCGCCGCGACTCGCCGGCGACAATCAGTTGAAGGACATCGACTTCACGCCGGACGGCATCGCCGCCCGACGGCAGGCCGGCTACGCAGCTGCACAACGGGCCATTGCGGCACGTCCGTGGGACACGCCGACGGACCCGACGGAAGGCCTGACGGTATTCGACGCCAGCGCGCCGCCCATGTCGGAAAAACCGGCATGACACGCGGCCCCGCGATCGTGCGCCGACCGCATCGGCGCGATCACGCTCGTTCGGCCTGAAGCCGGGCACGGCCAGCCGCATTCACCTCGACCATCGCCACGCCGTCACGCGCCGGGTGCCGCACCACGTAGCCGCGCGCGCAGGCTTCCTCCCATACCGGCAGGCGCGGACACGACGTGCGCCACGCATCGATCACCTCGTCATAGGGCCGCCCGGCAGGCCCGATCCATTCGAGCAGGTCGAGGATCAGCGGCTCGATCGACGCCGTTTCGCGCGCGAGTACATCCGGGTTGACCACGTGGATCGGCTGTCCGGCCGCATAGGACACGATCTGGTCGAACACATCCGAAAACTGCGTCTCGTATTCGTCCTCGGTCACGTAACCGATATGCGGCGTACACACGACATTCGGCAAACTCAGCAACGGATGCCGCGGGTCGCGCAATGGCTCCGTCTCGTAGACGTCCATCGCCGCCATCCCGGGCCTGCCGGCCTGCAACGCCGCTTCAAGCGCACCCGGTGCAACGAGGCCCGCTCGGCTCGTGTTCACCAGCAGCGCGCCGGGTTTCATCCGGCCCAGATCCTCGGCCGTCACGATGCCGCGCGTGGCCGGCACGAGCCGCATGTGCAGCGAAAGCACGTCGCAAGTTTCGAAGAAAGTGGGCTTGTCCGGCGCCGTGCTCCACCCGTCGTCGCGCGCACGCTGCAGCGACGCTTCGCGCGCCCAGACCAGCACGTTCATCCCGAATGCGGCGCCATACCGGGCGACCTCCGCACCGATCCGGCCATAGCCGTAAATCCCCAGCGTGCGCCCGCGCAGCGTCCGCCCGACGCCGATCTGCCAATCGCCGGCCTGCAGCGCGCGCATCTGCTGCGGAATCCGGCGCATCGCGGCAAGCACGAGGCCCCACGTGAGCTCGGCGGCCGCATAGGAAGGCGTGCCCGCATGCTGGTTCGACGACACGATCACACCGTGCGCGGTACACGCATCGATGTCGATGTGCGGATAGACGCTGCGCTGGCTGATCAGCCGCAGCTTCGGCAGCCGCACGATCAGCGGCGCGCGAATCTGCGTGCGTTCGCGGATCAGCACCAGCACGTCCGTGTCGCGCAGGCGCTCGGCCAGCGCGTCGACGTCCTGCACGTGATCGTTCCAGATCGTGACCGCGTGCCCGTCCAGCTTGCGAAAGCACGGCAGCGTGCGCAACGTGTCGAAATAATCGTCGAGGATCGTGATGTTCATGGGGGCGCTCCTGGCAACGCCGTCATCCTGAACCGGGAGCGCTTCGCGGGGAAATGAATTTATCTTGCCGATTCCTGCATTTTTCTGATCGATCGAGCTTCACCGTGCGCGACCTCTCACGCGCACTCACTGCCCCGCCGCCCGCATGTCCGGTGCCGTACCGGCAACGACCGGACACGATGGCGGCAACGCCTGCCCGAACAGCACGGCCAGCCCGCACGCGGACGTGAACATGCCGAGACCGTCATGCCCGACGCCCGGCACTTCGACGACCTGCTGCGCGAGATCGTCGGGATGCCGCTTCTTCAGGTAGTCGAAATACGCGAGCCCGCGCGCGAGCCGGTACGGGCCTTGCGCCATCGCCGCGCACGAGCGGTCGATGAAGTGGGTGTACGGGTTCGTGTCGGCCTGGCCGAGCAGGTACACGACATGACGCGCGACATAGCGGGTTTCGAGATCGCGCACGCCCTGCGACGCGACATAAGGCGGCGCCGACTTCAGCCCGTATTTCCACTCCGTCGCGCCCGGGCAGGTTCCGCCTGCGATCGCCTGGCCATCCGGCCGTTCGTCGTCGAAATACAGGTAGCTCGACGGGTTCGCCACCACATAACGCACCGCGATGCCGGCCCGCTCCAGCGCATCGCCTTCGTGCCCGGCTACCGCATAGCGCTGCAGCAACTGCGCGCCGGCGGAATGGCCGATCACGACCACGGTCGACAACGCGGGATACAGGCTGCGGTCGGTGAAATGCGCGAGCAATGCGTCGAGCGCCGTGAACGAACTGATCGGCCCCGGCTGACGGGCCGCTTCACCGCCCTTCCATCCTTCCTGCGTCCACGCCAGCGTTTGCGCAGGCAACGAAAACGCGCGCGTATCGGCACGCGTCAGGAACTGCGGCGCGACGACCATCGTGCCCTTCCCGGCCGCACCGGCCTTTTCAACGACCTTGAGCCCGGATGCGTAGTACGCGTCGGCATTGCGCAACGTGCCGTGAATCACGACGAAAACACGTGTGACGTCGGGTGCCGCCTGGTCGACCCGATGGTCGGCGTAGACGGGCAACATCGCGCTGCCCTGCGGCGTGTCGACGGTCAAGCGCTGGTCGGCGACGGCCTTCACCGGTGCTTCGAGACGTTCGCGCTGGGTGGGCGTGGCGGCTTCAACTGGATCCGCGCCACCCAGAACGCCGATGGCTGCCGCGACCGGAATCGCGAACGACAGGAATCGGGCGGCCGGTAACGCGCGTGAGCGCCGGAGGTTGGCAAAGGCAACGGAAATGAATGGCATGGCGACGGATCGAGTGGCGGGTAAGACTTTAACGGCGATGGTCGCAGAATCCGTCGCGCGCTGCCGGCCCGTTGCGCAATACGGCTCAGTCGGCCGGCTCGGAAACCCGCCCGGCGTCGGCTCGGGTTTTGCGCGCGTCGCCGCGCGGCGCGTTCCGGCCCTCTGCCGCCGGCGGCAAGTCGCCCGCCGTCACGGCGAGCAACGGGCGCTCGGGATGCACGAACAGCCACAGTACCGCGCCGCAAGCCGCCGCGGCGCCGATCACGAACATCCCGCTGCCCCAGCTGCCGGTGACCTTGACGACGAGCGCGAGCACCATCGGACCCGCGACGTTCGACAGCGCACCCCACACGTTGGTCCAGCCCGACATCACGCCGGCGAACGGCCGCCCGAGATCCTGCGCGGCCGACCAAACGACGACCTGCACGAACCCGACGGCCGCAAACGACAGGCACAGCAGCGAGATGACCGCGGCCATCGCATCCGCGCGGGACGCGGCGACCAGTGCCAGCGCACTCACGACGAACCCCGCGACGGCGACCGGCGTGCGCGCCCAGTAGATCGAGCCCGTCTTCCTCAGCAAGCGGTCGCTGACAGTGCCTGCTACGAATACCGCCACGAACACGGCAACCCACGGCAGCGACGCGACCAGCCCCATCGCCTTCAGCGACAGTCCGCGTGCGCGCATCAGGTAGGTGGGCAGCCACGTCGTGTAGAAGCTCTGGATCAGCACGAGCAGAAAATACTGGATGCCGAAGATCCAGAAGCGCCCCAACCGCAGGCAACGCATGAGCGAACCCGACACGACCGTGTGGCCGGGCGGCTGGCCGGCCGCGATGTAGTCCACCTCGGCCTGCGTGATGAGCGGATGCGACGCCGGTGCATCGCGATAGCCGAACCACCAGACTGCACCGAGCAGCAGGCCGAGCGCACCGAATCCGTAGAAGACGGCATGCCAGCCGAAATGGACGATCGTCCAGGCCGTGAGCGGCGCCGACACGATCGGGCCCAAATACAGTCCCGAGAGCAGCACTGCGTTGCCTTTCGCGCGCTCGCCGGCCGGAAACCAGCGCTTGAGCGCAACGACGCTGCTCGACCAGTCGGCCGACTGCGCGCCGCCGAGCACCAGCCGGCAACCGAACAGCCACGCGAACGAATTGCCGAACGGCGTGACGATCATCATCAGCGACCACACGGTGCTCGTGCCGAACAGTACGCTGCGCGACCCGAAGCGTTCGGCCGCGCGTCCGGCCGGAATCTGGCCGAGCGCATAGGCCCAGAAGTAAATCGTCAGGATCATCGACATCTCGACGATCGACAGGCCGAGTTCGCCCTGGATCGTCGGTGCAGCCACGGCCATCGCCGCGCGATCGAGCGTCATCACGAAGGTCATCGGTGCGACCAGAAACGCGACGATCTTCCAGCGAAGATGGTTCACATGGCGCGCCATCGTGCGGCTCCCGAATCCGGCGTCAGGCGTCGTGCGGGCCGGACGCGTGGCCCGGATCGCGCTGCATTTGCTGCACGATCGCGTCCAGCTCGCCGATATGCGTGCCTACTGCCAGCTTGCCCGCGCGCGCCCATCCGTCGAACGACGTCATCCCGCTCACCGCGCCGACAAACGCCACGCCGGCGCGCTCGGCCGCCTGTGCGTCCACCGCGTGGTCGCCGACATAGATCGCAGCGTGTGCCGGCAGATCAAGCCGTGCCAGTGCCTGCACGAGCCCTTCGGGATCCGGCTTGTGACGCTGCACGTCTTCCCCGCCGATCAGCACGTCGACGAGTGACTGCAATCCGTTACGTTCGAGAATCGCTTCGATCCGGTAGCGAAACTTCGATGAAACGATCGCGACCGCGAGCCCTTGCGCCCGCAACCGGGCAAGCAGCAGCGGCACCTCGGGATAGATATGGGTGCCGGGCACCATGATCTCGTCGGCACGTGCCACGAAGTGACGCGCAAACGCATCGGCCCGCGCCGGTTCGGTTTCGCCCGTCAACAAGCGGAACATCTCGTGCAGCGGCAGCCCGATCACGGCACCGATCTGCGCCGGCGTCGCGCCGGCGGCATCCAGCTGGTGCAACGCGTATTCCGTGCACTCGATGATCGCGGCGGACGAATCCGCCAGCGTCAGGTCGAAATCGAAGATCACAGCCCGAACCGACATGAAAGGACTCCGCAAACGAAGATGACTCGCGCCCGATGCGCGAACCGACATGACATTGCGAGGCGCACCCGCGCGCCGATCGTGTCGATCGATCAGCGTTCCTGACCGGATTGCTCGCGATCGGCCGCGTCGAACCCGTCCGGGTCGCGCTTCGCCCATTGTTTTGCCCACCCCAGCAACGGCTGCAATGCCGCCTCGAGCCGCCGGCCTTCAGCGGTCATGCAGTAGCCGCCTTCGCCATGCTCGACGAGGCCCGACGCCTTGAGCTCGGCCAGCCGCATGTTGAGCAGGCGCGCGTTCGTTTCGCAGGCTTCCTGCAGTGCGCGGAATGTGAGCGGCTCGCCGCGCAGCTCCCACAGGATGCGCAGCGTGGTGCGCCGCCCGAGCAGATCCAGCACGACCATGATGGGTCGTCCCGTCTTCGATCCGCGGACTCGTTGTCCGATCTTGGGTGTGGTCATGCTGTACTTTTTAAAGCATCCATCGCGTGACGTCAACGAATCGATGCGATGTCGTACGCATGCCACATTGCAGTGCCGAGGGGATTTTCTTCCTTCTTGCTTTACTTTTTAAAGCACGCCACCTACGCTACCGACTCAGCCATCGGCGACTGCGAGCAGTCACGCGCCCCCGCCATGAGCACGAGCACGAAGGAGTTCACATGACTCAGCGTATCGCATGCGCAGTGCCGCCGTTCGCCCCCGACATCGCCACGTCGATCGACCGGATCATGCGCGGCCGCCCGCCGTTGCGCCTCTTCACCACGCTGGCACGCGATGCGCGCCTGTTCACGAAGTTCTTCGCCGCCGGCCTGCTGGACAAAGGCCACCTCGATATCCGGCAACGCGAGATCGTCATCGACCGCACCACCGCGCTGTGCCGGTCCGAATACGAATGGGGCGTGCATGTCTCCGTGTTTTCGCCGGCCGCGGGCTTGACCCGCGAACAGATTCACTCGCTGGCCCGCGGCTCGGCCGACGACGCATGCTGGAGCGATGAGGATCGGTTGCTGATCCGGCTGTCCGACACACTGCATCGGCAGTGCGATATCGACGACGACCTTTGGCAGGCGTTGCGCCCGCATTACAGCGACGAGGCGCTGCTCGAGCTGCTGATGCTCGCAGGCTTCTACCGGACCGTCAGCTACCTCACCAACGGGCTGCGCCTGCCGCCGGAGCCGGGCGCCGCGCGATTCCCGTCATGAACCGCGAGCCGGCAGCGCGACGGCAATTCATGCGTCACGATTCGCCGCGACGCGCGCGCGTCTTCTCGAGCCGCCAGTGCATGACCTCGTCCGCACCGGGCCCGGCCTCCACGCGCAGGTCCGTCCAGTCGATCGGGCTGCCCGTCTCGGCATCGACCACCGCGAGCCGTACCGCATGCCCCGAGCGCGCCTCCATGAAACGGAGCGGCGGCGCTTTCGATTCCGCCCGCCCCCAGGCATCGCCGACCTGCGCGAGCGCCATCAGCACGATGCCGATGTCGCGGCCGCGCGGCGTCAGATGGTATTCGTACCGGTCGGGGCGCGACTGATACAGCCTGCGCTCGATCAGCCCCCTGCCTTCGAGCGCCTTCAGCCGGTCCGACAACGTCGCATGGGTCACGCCCGTGGACTGGCGCAGATCGTCGTAACGCGCCAGGCCGAGCGCCAGATCGCGCACGATCAGCGTGCTCCATCGATCGCCGAGCGCGTCGAGCACGCTGGCGATCGAGCAGGTCATGCCGTCAAAACTCTTGGATTTCATCGCGAATCACCTTTCCTGACTTCGACGCGCAGCCCATGTCGGCGCGCGCGGCGGTAATCGTATCGCATCCGGCCATGCTTGACGGCGCGTCGCCCGCCACTTACTCTGATAATAAGAGTAACGAGAAACCTTGTCAGTCCAACCCCCTGGAGGTTTGAACATGCAACAAGAAGATCGAGGCGTGATGGTCGTCACTGGCGCGTCGTCGGGTATTGGCGCCGTCTATGCGGATCGTCTCGCCGCTCGCGGCTACGACCTGATCCTGGTTGCGCGCCGGCACGAGCGACTCGCGGCGCTCGCCGACCGGCTCCGGTCCGCATACGGCTGCGATGCGCAGGCTGTCGCCGCCGACCTGTCGAGCCACGACGGCGTCGCGCAAGTGGAGACGCTGATCGACGGCACCGTCGAGTTCGCCGGCATCGTCAATGCCGCCGGCCTCGGCGCACTGGGCCTGTCGGCAACGGTCGACCCGGCCGCCGTCGACGCGATGATCCGCGTCAACGTGCTCGCGCTGACCCGGCTCTCGCTCGCGGCCGCGCGCCGCTGCAGCGCTACGGGACGCGGCATGATCGTGAACATCGGGTCGATCGTCACGCTGATGCCCGTGCCCGGTGCGGGCGGATACAGCGGCTCGAAGGCGTACGTGCTCAATTTCACGCGTTCGCTGCACGCCGAGCTTGCACCGCGCGGCATCGCGGTTCAGGCCGTCATGCCCGGGCCGGTGCGCACGGAGTTTTTCGGCAACGCCGCCGCGCCGTTCCCGGATGCGCTGTTCATGTCGCCGGAAACGCTCGTCGACACCGCGCTGCACGCACTGGATCACGAGGAATCCGTGTGCTTTCCGACGCTCCACGATCTCGGCGCCTGGCAACAGTTCGACGGCGCGCGCGGCCACCTCCTTCACGCCGTCACGCGGGATGGCCAGCCCGCCGCGCGTTACAGCGCAATCTGAGGCCACATCCGCTCTCTTTCACGAACCGGGGAACACACATGCCGCTCTGGAACATCTACCATCCCGAACACACCTATACCGACGCCGACAAGCTGGAGATCGCCGAACGCATCGTCGGCTTCTACGACGGATTTCTGCCGCGCTTTTACGTGAACGTGCTGTTCCAGCCGCTGCCGAGCGCGTCGTTCCTGATCGGCGGCAAGCCGACCGACGACTTCGTGCGGATCCGGGTCGACCATATTGCGCGGCAGATCGAAGACCCTGCCGAGCAGGCGCGGTTCATGCAGCATGTCGGCCAGCGCCTCGCGCCGTTCATCGGCGAGCGCGGCCTGCGCTGGGAAATCCATATCGGCGAAACGCCGTTCGGGCTGTGGACGATCGAGGGGCTGCGCCCGCCGCGGCCCGGCACGCCGGCCGATCTCAAGTGGCGTACGGAAAACCGGCCGTCACCGTACTGAGAAACGGCGCCTCCCGGGGCCCGCAGACTGACCCGGAAGCCCCCGGAGGCATCCCCGCCGCACCCCACGATTCCCGAATGGAGGCACTGCCGTGATCACCGAAATCGTCTTCTTCAAGCTGCAGCCCGACGTCGACCTGCCCACGCTGCGGGAGCGCTATGAGGCGACCGCCACGAAGTGGGCCGTGAACCCGGACCTGCTGCACAAGTGGTACTTCTACGACGCGGCAACGCACGAAGGCGGCGGCGTGTACGTGTGGCGCACACGCGAAGCCGCCGCTCGCTGGCATGGCGACGACTACAAGGCGATGGTCGAGCGGGTGTACGGCTTTCCGCCGGTGATACGCGTGCTCGATACGGTCGCGCATGTCGATGCGACGCAGGGGCGGTACGAGATCGTCGGCCTGTCGGGCTGAAGCCGACGTGCACGGATGCGGGGCTCGTCGGTCGAACCGAACCTCCCCTGGATCACGAGTCCGGAACACCGTCTCCATGTGCTTCAATATGGATACCTTAGTGATTCGACCATGCCCGTTTCACGAACGTGTCCGTATGCTCAACTATCGTTGAGAAATCGCCCCAGGCCGTTGTACGTCGTGGGCCGCGCACGTCGCAGCCAAACCGCGAAGCACGCACCCGCGACAGCAACCGCCGGCGTCGTCCACGGCAGAAGCGAAACGACGGTCGAAGCCGTGCCGGCCATCAGCGATACGTTGCCGATCATTGCGTACAGGAAGTACGCGAATCCGGCGAAGCTCAAGGCAGGAAAAACGGCCCACCGAATGAACCGCGTTTCACGCTCGCGGCGAGCAGCGAAGAAGCGGATGACCGCCAGCGCGGTCAACGCCTGAACGCACACGATCCCGATCGCGGACGGAATGCTGAGGTAGGGTGCAATCACCATCACCGGATCGACTCGATAGGCGGCAAACAAAGCGATCAGCGCGATCATGAGCACGGACTGCAGGTTCGCGGCCCGGACGGGCAGGCCCTTCTTCTCGCTCAATTGCGCGAGCTGCCTGAACGCTATGCCGTCGCGGCCGAGCGAATACCAGTAACGCACGGTCGCATTGTTGAAACTGATGATCGCCGCGAGCATGCTGGTGATCAGCAGCGCGTTGGTGACCACCACCATCTGCTTGCCGAGCACCCGCTCCGTCACGGCGAACCACAGATCCGCGGGAGACTTCACCGCCAGCGCGACGACTTCGGCATAGCCGAACGCATTGGACATCTGCACCGTCGACACGACATAGATCGCCATGATGACTGCGACGCTGACGTAGGTCGCAATCGGAATGGAGCGGCCCGGATTGCGGACATCGTTCGCGTAGATCACCGTCGTCTCGAAGCCCATGTAGGCGACCACGACGAACACCAGCGACGTGCCGAACTTCCCGGTGAACACGTTCGCGGGGTGCAGCGGCGCGAGGCTGAAGTGCTCGACCCCACCGCCCGTGGCCGCGACCTTGAGGTTGAATGCGACGATCAGCGCGATCTCGACGATCATCAGCAGGAACAGCACGGCGCCGTTGAACTGGACGTTGTTGATCGCGAACGCATGCACGATGGCTGCCGCGCAGAGTGTGCTGACCCACCACGGCACAGCCAGGCCGGCGAGGTTATTGATGAAATAGCTGATATAGAACCCGAGCAACGCGTAACACGCGAGCGTGATCACAAAATACGACGCGACCGCCATGAACGCGGCGCCGACACCCGCCGGCCGGCCAAGCCCCTGCCCGACGTACGCATACAGCGCGCCTGCATTCCCCACATGACGGCTCATCGCCGTGAAGCCGACCGCAAAGCACAGGTAGATCAGGCCGACGCACAGGTAGGAACCGGCGATGCCGATGCCGTTGCCGTACGCGACGCCGTACGGCACGCATCCGATCAGACTGGTGAGGGGCCCGTTGGTGGCCAGGACGAAAAATACGATCGCGATCCAGTTCAGGGGGCGCGTGGATGGGGATTCCGAGGTTACCGCTGACGTCTCCATGTCTGCTCCTTGTCGATGATGTATGTGTCACGCGCCCGCGCGCGCCGCGAACAGCGCCCGCCGGCGCTCGGCATCCGGATCCTCCTCGACGCGGCAGACCCGATCGAAAATGCGTGTCGCACGCGCGTCCGGTGTGTAGTGCGGCCAAGCCGACCCGCCGCCGGCAGACGGATCGCCGTATCGGGCGAAATCTGCCCACGCGCGCTGCACGCGTGCAGCCAGGTCGAACCGCTCGCCATGCGTGTCATCCGAATACCGCGCGCTCGGGAGATCCGCGTCATCCCAGGCCGGCAACGGGTAGTCGAGCATGCCGAATACGAACGGGATTTCGGCGCCGTGAATCGAGTAACGGCCGCCGCAGCACGGGAATG
Source organism: Burkholderia sp. Ac-20384 (assembly GCF_017104605.1). Taxonomy (NCBI): domain Bacteria; kingdom Pseudomonadati; phylum Pseudomonadota; class Betaproteobacteria; order Burkholderiales; family Burkholderiaceae; genus Burkholderia; species Burkholderia sp. Ac-20384. The sequence continues at coordinate 26,289 of NZ_JAAGPE010000074.1, forward strand.
CCCAGTCGAACCGGTACATGAACGTGTTCGCATGCCGGCTGTTGCATTCCGCCAGCGCGACCGCGGGCATCCAGAACAGGACCTCGGTGAGGTCCCTGCCGACCGAGCGAGGCGGTATCGCACGCGTACGCCATGCGACGTCAGCCGTTGCGCTCGCATCGTCCGGGTCGATGCTGAATGGCCTCAGGCCGTCCTCCAGCGCATCGCGGTAGCCGCCCGGCTCGAGCGGGCCGTGCGCGAGCAGCCGCGGCGCCAGGAAGTACGCCGACTCGTGCCGGGTCGTGCCGATCATCATCGGCACCGATGCACGCAGGATTCTCGACGCATCGATGACGATACCGTCGTCGACGGGCCAGAACGCGGTATAGCCGTACCGGTCGATCAGGCGGCGCGCGGCCGCAAGAACCTGTTCCTCGCCAATCGTATCGAGTGTGCGGATGTCGGCGCCAAGCATCGACAGGAACGCATCGGCCCTGACCTTTGCCTGCGCGCGCGACAGCATGGTCAGAAAGGCTCCGCTCTGGACGATCGCCTTGTGAAACAGGCCTTCGGCCGACGGCATCATCGTGAGCGCACAGATCTTCCCGCCGCCGCCCGATTCGCCGAACAGCGTCACGTTGCCTGCATCGCCGCCGAACGCACCGATGTGTGCCGCAATCCATTCGAGCGCCAGCACGATATCCTGCTGCCCCACGTTCGCTGCAGACGAAGGGCTGTCGCCCCGATCGCCGAAGTGCAGGTAACCGAACGCGTTGAGGCGATGGTTGATCGACACGACCACCACCTGCTCCTTCTCGGCGAGCACGCGTCCGTCGTACAGGGGCAGGTTGGCGGACCCGGACAGATAGGCGCCGCCATGCACCCACACCATCACCGGCAAGCGATCGCCGGGCGCCGCCGACGCAGGCGTCCAGACGTTGAGATTGAGACAGTCCAGCGAGTGATCTCCATCGAATTGCCATGCGGGCAAGTCGTCGTTGACCTGCGGACACGCATCTCCGTAGCTGCGGCAATCGCGGATTCCGTCCCATGCCGGCGCCGGCACGGGCGGCCTGAACCGCAGGTCGCCGATCGCAGCCTTTCCGTAAGGAATGCCAAGAAATCGGCAAATGCCATCCTGGCAGTTGCCGCGGATCCTGCCCTGCGGAAGCGTCAGCACGCCGCCGTGGCGCTCGATGCAGTCGTCGATCGTGGGGAGGCTTGCATGTTCGTTCATCGTTCTATCCATGCCCGGGTAGAGGGGTTCGAGGTTCGCTGGCACAAACTATACCGTCCAGCCGGTACAGTACCGAACTCAAAAAAAATGGCAAAGGGAATTTGTATAATGCACCGTCCAGCCGGTACGGCTCATTTCAGTACATTTTCCGCGCAATTCCCGATGAATGAGAATATCGATAGCGAAATTGGCGATACCAAGAGAAAAATATTCGAAGCCTCGCAAAAAATCCTGCAGGACAAAGGCATCCTGGGATTAACCCTTGCAGAGGCCGCGTCGGTTGCGGGCATCAGCAAGGGGGGGCTGCTCTATCACTTCTCGAGCAAGTCGGAACTCCTCGCAGGGCTGCTGCATTTCGAAGCGACCACCTTCGAGCAGGCCGTCACCGACGCCGCGCTGGCGGACGGCCAGCCCGGGGCCTGGACCCGCGCGTACATCGTCGCAAGCTCCGAGCAAGCGCTCCAGGGCAGGAGCTTGTCGGCCGTGATCGGCAGCCTGCTCCTGGAGCCGAGCCTGCTCCCCGTCTATGCGGGCCACGCTGCCCGCTGGACGGAATTGCTGAGCCGGGACGCGTTGCCGGAACGGACCGCGCGGATCATCCGCTTTGCCGTTGAAGGACTGTGGTTCGATGAAGTGTGTGGGGTACGCCCACTGGACCCGACGCAGCGCAAGGAATTCATCGACGAATTGCTGGCGATGACACGCTCGAACGGCTGAAGCCCGCCGACGTGCGGCGGGCGCGTACCGGACCCCCGTCGATTCGGCAAGCCACCGGTTCAAATGACGAAGGTGCGGCGCGCAACACGTTCCGCCGCGCCCTCGCCATTTCCGTCGCGCAGCTCATGGTCGGTAGAGGCCGTCCATGAACTCCCCTGCTTCCATCAAGCTCCCCGACCTGCCCCCGATTTTTGTCCGAAGCAGCTTGAGCGTCCATCGTTGCCAGCCGCTGCGTGTCACGCCTCGCCGAACGATCCTGGCGTCAGATCACCCGGCCAGCCTCGAAGCCCCGCGACAGCCGTTCGCTATTGTGAACGCACATAAATGTCCACACTTGAATTTCCAGTTAACATGGGGAACAGGAATTCCCTGACTACGACCATATGTCACTGAAAGTTGGCACTTGAATCGCAATGTAGTTGGATAAAGATCGCGAAACACACAAGAGTCTGCACTCGGTAGTAGCTACGTTAGATCACGAAGCTATGTAAAACAGGGACACCTCGCAAGGCAGGAGAGTACAGGGCAATGATCGATTTCTCTGCCCCGCGGTAGAAATTTAAACACCTCGGCTTCGCCTGGTGTTGCCTAGCCCCCCAATGCAATCGCCCCCCGCCTGCGCCGACTCAACGGCTGATATGAAGGAAATGTTTTACAGTTCTCTCTGGTACGTTTATTTGGTGAGCGATGACTCGACACCTCATCCCTAGTTCATGTAATCGAAGCACCTCTCTAAGGTAATCTGGGCCCCATCGAGTAATGCGCACCGGCGTGAATCCCGCCCCCGTATCCCTACACCAAAAATGCATGCCGCAGTCGCACACCGCACGTACTCGATCCAAATCCCAACGCGCCGTTTTAACGGCGTGACCAGCACCGTGCCGTGCCATTTTACTCGGACAAGTCAAATGCGGAACCTTTTTACGCGGCATCTTAACCCTTATTTCTTCCGGTTTTGAATAATTATAGATATCCATGAAACATCTATTCGCCACGAGGCGCGGGGTTTCCCGAACGATTCGCATAAGTGACAGCGCAATTACTTTTCTAATTGGATTCCCCATTTTATTCAAGTTGATAAAAAAATTGCGCCACTCCGGAATAATTGCATGCCTATTTATATAATCACTCCCGAAGCAATTCACAATCAATCTTTCCATGCAAGCCCCATACCTCAAGCCAACCAAGTATCGAGACGCCTCACCCATAAAATCCCAAAATTCACTTGGAAACGTCAAAGCGTTAATCGAGAGACCACCTTTTATAAGCTCCGATGAAACTTGCGCAACCACACGACAATTTTTCTTTTGCAAACCAGTCAATCGAATGTTGATCCGCGATGCTCCGAGTCGAATAGCTGTAGAAGGTGATATATATCCCATAGTTCCATTGTCGACGTATCTATCGAGTTCCCATAGCATTTCGCCATGCAAATGACAGACAATTACGCCAGGGAGCTGATGACTACGTCGCCAATGAGGGTATCCATCTGATAACTTGTCCTCGCGAAGGCACACCGGACAAAATCTGTGTCCGTGCCAGGGTTTTGTCCAAGTCGTTATCGGACGCGCCATTGTTACTCCATTAGGCGATAATCCACACGTCCTCTCCAAGATCCGCTTTGTTCGATCGGGCGTGAGCATCGATGAAAAATACGGGAAATCCGTCATACTTTCAGCAATCTCTGTCGGTGACAGGCACCAACACCCCTTTGTCTCTCGAGCTACGCAATCCAATCCGCCAGCCGCATAGGACGCTCTGATCCACCTCCCGAACAGGCGACGTATTGTCGGTATCAGTGGTTTAGTCGGCTCAGATTCAAGATAGCGAGCCACGACACCAAAGAGCGGCTCATCGTCTAGAGGCTCATCAAGATAGATCGCCATTCTCCGTACCCTTTGAAAAGGCACACCTTGATGGGATAAGGTGACTCGGCAAACTGCGCGCTAGTTCAGCGACGACACACCAGTGACCGCGGTCGTTCGTCAGCGCCGTATTCGCGTCGACGTAACGATCGACGAGTTCGATCCATGCCGCTAGGTGTTTTGCACGTGTCCGCTGGCATCTCCACGAGCCGACCTCATTTTGAACTCTCAACATATTTTCCAGCCGCTCCTTCTCAACACTCAAGTGATGACTCACCTTATTCGTCGAATATCCTCGCGCGATAAGATACCCAGCCGCGATCGCTAGATCGACACCGTCATGCGTCGGCTTCAACACATCGGCGCCCTCAGGGCAGTTATGGAAATAAATAAAAGAGAAACCGCACGAACATATATAATGCGATTCACATTCGCCGATCTCCCGAATTAAAAGTCGATGCTGAAAATCGACCACCGACGCAGCCCTGGGGCATATTGGAGTGACCAGTCTTCGAATTCTGCCAACATTTTCTTGCAGCAAGAATTCCAAGAGCAAATATTTCAATGCACTGCCAGATTCACTCTTAGTCCGCCAAAACGCCCTGCGTATCCAATAATCATTGTGCAACGATACGCCAATCCTTTCAAAATACGCACAACCCATTAGCCTCGTAAGATCCCCCATCATATCCCTGAATTCGACGGATTTTCCATTCGCGTATCCGATGGCTCGCGCACAATCGATTCGTGCCGCTCTTTCAAGATACTGGCTAGCATTCTTTCGACGGGTTAGCACATTTCTCGAGAGCATTGCAAATCTACGTCGTGCCTCCTGTTGATTTGACGAACCCACGGGTTCAATGCTATTCCCCACATCAAACCGTCGACCTGATTTAATCAATGATTGCGCGGCGCCACAGCCGCTATAGTTAAGCGGGCACTGATGCAATAAGCATGTGAGGACACCGGGTAATTGATGGGCCCGCCGCCAATATCGTGGAATATCAAAAGCGATATCCTCTTTCCAGCACACCTCGCAATGTCTCATACCAAGGCGACCCGGAGTTGCCCTGCTTAACCATGTCGGCTGCTTGGCAGAACCACCTTGTCTGGTCTCCCCTAGTTTCGGACCACACAACTCGGCATAGTATGGGTAAAGCGTCAACCTCTCGCGAATTTCATCTACGCTCATTCCCCATACCATAGCCGTTTCGGTTGCTATGCGATCCAGTCCACGTGTAATACCAGTCAATAGGCCAGCATCCGAGCCTGACGGGTACTTCTGAAATGCGCTCCGCGACGTCACTTTCGCGTCCTCGAGATATCTTGCGACAACACTGAACAAGGCCTCGTCAGGCAAAGGTTCATCGAGAAAAACCGTCATGCGATTCTCCATCGCCCTATCTGATGAGAAACACCTACTGAACCGATCAGACTTTCCTAGAAATCACTCTTGGTCGCCCCTTCCGTTTGATAGGCACGCTCTGGGATGCGTCAACGGGCGACAATGCTCGACGAATCACGTCCTCAAATGAGAGCGTGCGGTCGATTTCCAGGATTCGACGTACTAGAGACTCAGCCTCAATTTCTGACCGTCCCATTTCAATCAACACTGCTACGGCGGCAGAGAATGATTCCAAAAAGGCATCATCCACCAGTTTCGTACCGATCTGCAGCCGTCGCTTCTCACGCGCCACTCTCTCCCGGAATGCCTCGACGTCCGCAGTTGCGAGGTCTACGCATTTCGCCAATGTTACATAATCTCTAGTCCGCAATGCCTGCAGCAGATTTTCTACTGGACCGAAACCAGCCTCGACAGCCTCCCGAACAAGCGCCGGCGTAACACTCCTACTCCCAGCCTGCACCCCCCTATACTGCGTTAGCTTCCATGCCATTTTTGCAAATGCCGGCAATCCGGCACTCACTTCATGCAATACTTTCATGATTTCTTCTGAATCACTTGGTGGAATCGGGAGAAAATCTATGCTAATAATCGCGCTTGCCAGACGTTTCCATAGCTTACCCATGGAGAATGGCCCCATCTCAATAGCCCCGTCACTAGATGAACGACGAGTAGTACGAAAGCTCCGGACCATGTACTCGCGAGCCTCGGGTGTCCCGAGCAAGATGAACGTACAGTTGTTACTATTCAGTAAATTCGTGAGAAAATCGATCAGTTGTGTTTTATCTGCCGCCTTCAAGGCAAACTGAATTTCATCAATCACCAAAACACCTACAAAATGGCGACGCAACACATCCTCAACCTTTAAAATATAATCTGTCGTATTGGATCTAGATGATATTTCCTCGACATAGTACGTTCCAAGGTATAGATCGAACCAATGCAGAATTCCTTTCATCAGAGTTAGCACTGACCCGTTGGCGGGACAGGAAACAAAAGCCCATACCACCTGCACGAATCTTGCTGGAACTCCCTCGTACTCTCGATGCTCAACGATCATTGGAAACGTACTCAGTACCATTTTCGCCAATGTCGTTTTTCCCGCTCCTGAAATGCCAAAGACAAATCTACTGAGCGCGTGGGAATCTCCCGGAAGACAGATCGGTCGAGGGGAGCCCGCCTGTACTAACGCATAGTTTTCTTGTGCTCGTTTCCTCAGGGAGCGGGTCGGTACTAGACCGGAGTAGCGATGCCGGATCGCGGTGTGCAGCCAACTCAGCAGTTCCACCAGTTCGGCCTGTAGCACTAGCACCTGAGAGATGCGACTGATGGCAAGAATCTTTCGGTCTATCGGCCAATTTCGATAGAGCTGGGCGTGAGGTACGTTAAATGCCGCCGCCATTCCATTGAGAATCGGTTTCATTGGGCCGAATGGTGGCAATGCAAGAATCAGAGGATTTTCACCGTGCTCCTGCAGTTCCAGACTTGACGAATGATAAACCGCCTCGACAGACGGACAAACATTTAGAAAAATATCATCCCCTGCCAGATCAAGAGGAACATCACGATATGATTCATCACTCGAATTAGACTTTTTTGTGCCTTTCATGATAGCACTCCTAATTGATAAATTTCTACTATGTTGGAATTTCAACCACACCCATCATCATGTCATTCTTATTTTTACCCCGCTAGTCACCGAGCAAATCCAGCACATTTCGACGAAGGCTAGCCTCGATATCCGATGTGGCCTGATCCTCTTCTTGGCTCGAATCACGCCGCTTTTTCGTCAGAGGTGGTCCCTTCGATCTCCTGCTCGCATCTCGTTCTCGTTCGCGAGCCTCACGCATCCCGACTGTCTCAGGATGGGTTAGCCCCGCGTGTTTCAGAGCCACCTTTTGCTCCCTCTTTGATTTCCGACCTTCCTCTGCGTTATTGAGAATTTCCATCACTCGTTGCGGCTGCATCTTCCGCTTCTCTCGCCTTGAATTTGCACGGTCGATCAAACTTCGGATGTTCCACTCCATAAGGTCAACATCGCCTGGCATCTGCTTGTTGGTTCCCGCTTGATAGCCGTACTCAAGGCGCCCCTTCCCCTCCAATAAGATGCGGGACATGTCACCTGGATTGAACTGAATTGGTACTGGTTCACGAGCGTCTCGCCCCCAACAATGAATGAGCGTGCTTTCGATATAGGGAGACGTGTAATACACCCCCTGCCATAGAAGCCCACGCTCTGTAGGTAGGGCAGTCGAATGTGGCCAGGTCGCCATACGGACTTCGTCTAGCGAATGGTGACGCAACGACCCTGTACGATTTTCCATGCCCCAGTTCCATCGATTGAGTGGTGTATCCGCCATGCCCTGGAAGATCATGTCTGGCTCCGCGCCTTCCCGCCCGATAGGCGTTTGAATATAGACGAGGATGGCCCTTATCAATTTCTTAGTGAACTCGCTGAGCGTGTCGGTTGCATCCCATGCATAGTGAGGGGCCCCACGGGCGGTCGCGTCTTTCTCCACAACACCAAAACGTGCGCGCTGGAAATGAGCCGGAATGGTGCCGAACCTGCGCTCCATCAACGCGTGCATCAATGGATCGTGCGCCTTGACGTTGCTGATCGGTAGATGCAATTGATGGTTGACTCTTTTCCATGCTTCAATCTTCATATAGTCGCTACCACGATCGGCCGACATGCCGTTTCCAGGAAGGTCGTGACAAGGCCATTGCCCTGGATCGATCTGAAGACCGTACCGTGCACAAAACTCGTCCTTGGGTGTAACGATGTTCTCGAGGACTAGCGCTACTGCCGCAAACGATGGCGGATCGAGGGTGACAAGAACACCGACAATCATGCGGCTCCAAACGTCCATCACTAAATAGACGGTGGGACGCCCTACGACAACGGTTCGGTCATATCGTGATACCAGAAACACATCCGCGACCGTGGCGTCAATCATGTATTCATTGCCAGGCCCCACACTATGCTGTAGCGCATGCCCACGCTTCGGGCGTCCCGTTAGTGCGTATTTCCGCTCCCCCATAGCGCGGCGCTTGCGGACAACAACCGGAACCCGCGTTAGCCAATAGTTTTGGAACTGCCGGACCGTGACCTCTTCAAACGGAGCCAGCTCGAGAGTGATAACTTGCCCCGTGACATCCCTTACTTCCCTCGTGCAACGGCAAACGTAGTTCAGATGGTCCACCAACCTTTGCATAGTTTGGCGCCGGCGTGGACCGTCGCGCATCGGTGGCGCATGCGGCCATTGCCCTGCACTCCTACGTTTTGACTCACCACGTTGTTTTGTCTTTTGAGCGCTACGACGTGCCGGAAAGCGCGCGTCCGGAATCTTGCGCTTGATCCGCTTAGCTAGCTTGTTGGGAATGTCAACTTGCCAAGGCCCTTCCTTGCTGGTCAGGTAGATGTCAACGTATTGCTGCAAGAGTCGGTTCAGTAGCTCGGAAGGAATTGCGTAATGGCCGCCATCGGACGATCGACGACCCGGGCGTTTTGTAAAGATTCTTTGCTTAATTTTTGCGCTTACGTCATCACTGTCACAGAAACGTGCCGGTTGCTCCATTCGACCACATCGCCAAAGGCTGCTGGCCACCGACAACGGAGTCATGCCTCGTTGCAGATAGAAACGATGTAGTCGCCGAATCAACTGTAGACTGACGCCTTGAGCCTTAGCGTGTTGTTCAAAAATTAACTTCCGAGTCGTACCAGCGTACAATAACCTTTTGAAGAGATTGCGATCCTCCACCAGCCCCTCGATTCGCTCCCAGTTCTCCACACTCTTTGACTCATGTCCCTTGGTACAAGCTATGACTCGCTTGTATGCATCAAAAGGATCGGCCTCTACACGAACAAACTGATCCTCGTTTTGATAGTCAAGCGCTATGCGCCTTAGGAACTCCTCGATGGAGACGTGTTTTATCTCCAATCGACTACCAAATACATGACACAGCGCAACGTCAGGGCCTCCGCTGCCGGCGAGCACGACTCGATACAACTTCCCGTCTGATTTATCGCACACCAGTTCTCCAACCGCCGGCAATACGAAGCGATTCCCTTTGGCTTTCATATCACCTCCGATCAGGAATTAATTCACGCGAAGTGCTCGACGATGCCTCCCAGTTACTGAGAGCGTCGTTATCGGGAATTCGTCTTTCAGTGCTAATACCACGCGCTCCTTGCCAAGTCGCTCGGACATTTTTGGCACAATCGGATTCCCGACCCGGGAATCTGTGTCTTATCTCCTGTTGTCCGCTCGAAATTCGGACAGAGCTCGCCGGTTGATTCAACAGAAGGGGCACATCAAGGGGACAAGCAATCCTACGGCTAGCGATCAATTGAAGCGCTGCTCGCACGCATTCGGCTCTCGTGAAATCACACTCACTGGCCACATAGAAGCAGGCGTCTAAGATCCATGTATAGCTGCAGCAACGCAATCGTCGACTCACGGCCTCTTGCACAATCCGCTCGCGTTCACCGAGACCGTACGCGAGAAGTTGCTCGCTAATCCCGAAGAGCTGCCAGAGATTTCGAGCGTAGAAGTCGTTCAATCCCGCCGAGTACTCCGTACGCAGTGGAATGCCTCGGCGCCGCCAATATTCCTCCAGAATCAATCGCTTTACGGAAGCTTCGATCGAACGCCTGCACACCGAAACCGACTCAATTGCGACCCACTTGCAGCCACGCGAGTCGATCTTGCTGACCATCAAATCTGTAATCAGGATGCATGGACTGCGGTCCCTATACGTCGGATGCTTTACACCTAAGAAGCGAGCGATACGCGCTGTCTCGTCAACATCCAATACTGGATAATATTCACGCAGTTCTTGCGTTCGACGGTCCCAATGCCGCTTCAGAAAAGTGGACAAGATCAAATCCGAAGCCAGCACAACCTGGCGTCCGCCGCAGCGGCTACAGCAGAACCGGTGCAGACGACCGATGCCGCGCAATTCGCTGAGCGTCCGGCCCGGCACATAGGTGCTCATCTCACCCGTGCCACGTCCCTCTTTGATGTAGCGGTCCCTGTTTTTTTGGGACAGGCGCCCTTCCTCCCATTGTGGATCGAGACCTCTGGCCCTTACCGGCTTGTTGGGATTCGTATGAACTTCGCGTGCATCGGACATGATGATGCCCTCCATTACCAGTATCGAAGCGCGGCGTAAGTCGACGAGCCAGCACGTGGCGTATTCCAGAGACGTGCTAGCTCGGTGACCAAACACTTTGAAACGCTGATCGGCACAACAGCGTTTGATGTGTGCGCAGCTCGGCGTACGTTGGGACGAGCGCCACCCACGATTTTTCAAAAAAAATCGGGGCTCGCTTGACTCTATGGGAGGGGCTGACTAGGATGGGACTGTCGATTTCGCAATTCGATCAGTTCCAAAAGGCCTTTTGGGTTGGCGCCCGAAGGCCTTTTTTCCTATCAGCTTCTCAATCTATGGTCCGTCCATAGCGATTCCTCCGCGTCCTAATCGGTACCCATTAGTGCTGCACAATGCAATCCCACCATCGCCGGCAAAAGTCCGGCGCACCTTCATAGCTGGGCAGCTTAGTGAACATGGGGCAAATAGCAAAAAAACGTACATAAAAAATGGGGCCGTTCCGGAAAGCTAAATTCGGCGGACATCTCTAGTGGTTTCTACTAGCGTGCAATGGTGTATTCCGATGCATTCCTCTGACTTGGTTAAGCATATGAATTCCTTGTCATGCAACGGATTTCGGTACTGGCGAAAGTTGCTTTCCCCGCCGGACGATGTGCAGGAAAAAAGGAAAGTGCCGATGCATCTTCGGCTGGGTGGACTACGCGGGATGGCATATGCCGCGGCGGCTGTTACCTATACACATAGAACTGCCTCATGGCTGAGCAATTTGTTCAATAGGGGTCGAACAATCCGCGGAAATCTGTCGAGCTGCCACGCTGAGCGCAATAGCAAGATCGTCTATCAATATCTACGGGGCGAACGCGAGCCGAGTTCAGGTCCGCGGGGCAAGTTCGGGCACGATCTGACCGGAACCGTGCGCGCGCTACCCGGCTGACCTGCTCCCCGCGTTTAGTACGGTGACGGTGTAGAGTCCGTTCCAGAGAGGAACGGCAATGAAAAAGCGATTCACCGAAGAGCAAATCATCAGCATCTTGAAGGAAGCCGAGGCTGGCCTGAAG
>NZ_JAAGPE010000744.1:0-369 GCF_017104605.1 Burkholderia sp. Ac-20384
CCACCAGCTCGATCACGTCGCTGTCGACCGGCCTTTCGTCGACCAACAGCTCGGTCACATCGCTGTCGACTTCCACGTCGACCGGTCTGTCGTCGGCCACCAGTTCGATCACGTCGCTCTCGACCGGTCTTTCGTCGACCAACAGCTCGGTCACTTCGCTGTCGACTTCCACGTCGACCGGTCTGTCGTCGGCCACCAGTTCGATTACGTCGCTCTCGACCGGCCTCTCGTCGACCAACAGCTCGGTGACGTCGTTGTCGACTTCCACGTCGACCGGTTTGTCGTCGGCCACCAGCTCGATCACGTCGCTGTCGACCGGCCTTTCGTCGACCAACAGCTCGGTCACATCGCTGTCGACTTCCACGTCGA
>NZ_JAAGPE010000745.1:0-365 GCF_017104605.1 Burkholderia sp. Ac-20384
TCACCGCGCCCGACAGGATGTGCGCGCCGATCTCGGAACCCTTCTCGAGCACGCACACGCCGATCTCGGTGCCTTTCTCGGCGGCCAGCTGCTTGAGCCGGATCGCCGCCGACAGCCCGGCGGGGCCACCGCCGACGATCACGACGTCGTATTCCATCGATTCGCGCGGGCCGTATTGCGCGAGCAAGTCCTGTGTGGTCAAAATCCTGTCTCCTCCTGCGTCCGGACCGTCAGCCGGTCAGAACTGGTCTTCCGTCAACGCGAGCACGCCCTCGTTGCCCTTCGTGCCGACGATCGACGCTTCGAATGCGCCTGCCTGCACCAGCACGTGCTCCGCATAGCATTGCGCGATCGCGATCTTCGCA
>NZ_JAAGPE010000746.1:0-343 GCF_017104605.1 Burkholderia sp. Ac-20384
TGATAGGTTCGCTCAGACTGCTCAGCCACGGCTCGCTCTTGCTGACGGACACTCTTCAGACTGTAGGCGGCAGCCGAACCTTTGCGCGAGCCATGCTGCGCCGGCATTCCAGCCTGCAGTTCCAGCGCACGTAACTTGTGTGCGGTCAACGCGGGACGATCCCACGCGAACGGCTCGTCGCGTGTCAGCACATACCATACGATCACTGCGAGTTTGCGAGTGGTGCTGCACGTCCCGCGCCGCCGGGTCTGGTGCGAACGCTGCGGCGGTCCGCGACTGGAGAAGCTGGCGTGGCTGGGCCGTTACCAGCGAGTGACGGAGCGATTTGCCAAGGCCTGCGAGA
>NZ_JAAGPE010000747.1:0-307 GCF_017104605.1 Burkholderia sp. Ac-20384
AGGTACGCCTGGATCGACGCACACCGCGACCAGTACAGCGTGAGCCGGCTGTGCCGGGTGTTGGCCGTCTCGCGCAGCGGGTATTGCCAGTGGCGGGCTCGCCCGCCCAGCGTCAGGGCGCAGGCCAACCAGGCGCTGGATGCCGAAGTGGCGGCCATCTACCGGGCCAGTCGCGGCAGCTATGGCCGTCCTCGCATCGTGCGGCAATTGCGTGCTCAGGGCCGGCCGGCGAGCGCTGAGCGCGTGCGACGCAGCCTGCAACGTCAGGGGCTGCGCCCGGTCTACAAGCGCCCGTATCGAGTCACCA
>NZ_JAAGPE010000748.1:0-301 GCF_017104605.1 Burkholderia sp. Ac-20384
TTCGGCACGGGGCCAAACCCGCGAATATTGAAAGGATCTGCCATTTGGGACACTCGGTTGAGGAGGGATGGCAAAGTTTGGAAGCAAGCGGCGTGGAGCACGCCGTCGATGCGAGGTGTGGTACAGGGATGCGAAGCGGCTGGGGCGGGAATTGTTGGAGCGAATCACTTTCGGCGAACCTGTCCGCATTAATGAGATGGTCAGCCTGACCGAAACAACCCGATCGGCTTACGCTGATCGGGTTGTTTCCTTATTGGGAGGTCATTATGGACACGGTATCGCTGATCGGGATCGATTTAGG
>NZ_JAAGPE010000749.1:0-296 GCF_017104605.1 Burkholderia sp. Ac-20384
GCGCACGCAACGCTTCGATGACGGCCAGCAAGAGGTCGTGGCGTTCAGTGTGGCCGTGCAGTGGCGCTTAAACGAGCTGCGGCTGCGCCCGCGTGTTGCGCGCGGCAAGCGGGAGATGAATGAGGGCCCCTGCCTCGTTTTCACGTACAGCATGTCATGCAGCAGCGCATACGGTTTCGTATTCGACGGGAGTGCAGTAGTCGATCGACGTGTGCATGCGCTGTCGATTGTAATAGCCTTCGATCCAGTCGACGATGTCCAGGCGAGCCTGAGCGCGGGTCTCGTAGCGCGTTTGG
>NZ_JAAGPE010000750.1:0-255 GCF_017104605.1 Burkholderia sp. Ac-20384
CCGGCCATTCCCGCCGAGTTGCTTGAGCAATTCGGCAACGGCCCGATGACCGCAGACGCGATCAATGCCGCGACGCTGGCCCTCAAGAAGGCGCTGATCGAGCGGGCGCTGGGTGGCGAGATGAGTCACCATCTCGGCTACCCGCCAGGCGCTGCCAAGCCGAGCGCCGTGACCAACCAGCGCAATGGCACGGGCGCCAAGACAGTCCTGACCGAGGACGGCCCGATCCGTATCGAGGTGCCTCGCGACCGCGAC
>NZ_JAAGPE010000751.1:0-253 GCF_017104605.1 Burkholderia sp. Ac-20384
TTCAGGCCAGCCTCGGCTTCCTTCAAGATGCTGATGATTTGCTCTTCGGTGAATCGCTTTTTCATTGCCGTTCCTCTCTGGAACGGACTCTACACCGTCACCGTACTAAACGCGGGGAGCAGGTCAAGGTACGCCTGGATCGACGCACACCGCGACCAGTACAGCGTGAGCCGGCTGTGCCGGGTGTTGGCCGTCTCGCGCAGCGGGTATTGCCAGTGGCGGGCTCGCCCGCCCAGCGTCAGGGCGCAGGCCA
>NZ_JAAGPE010000752.1:0-253 GCF_017104605.1 Burkholderia sp. Ac-20384
GCACCGCCTCCACCTTGAATTCCTGCGTGTATTGCCTTCTCGGCACCACGTTCTCTGCCATTCTGTTCTCCATACAGTCAAAAAGTTATCAAACTTCTTGCTGTACGTGGAATCGAGACAGGGTCATTCAGACCTGCATCGTACATCTGATCCGCAACAGTCTGGAGTACGCCAGCTACAAGGATCGCAAGGCCCTGGCCGCCGCGCTACGCCCGATCTACGCGGCCGCCAGCGAAGAGGCGGCGAGGCAGGC
>NZ_JAAGPE010000753.1:0-252 GCF_017104605.1 Burkholderia sp. Ac-20384
TCAGGCCAGCCTCGGCTTCCTTCAAGATGCTGATGATTTGCTCTTCGGTGAATCGCTTTTTCATTGCCGTTCCTCTCTGGAACGGACTCTACACCGTCACCGTACTAAACGCGGGGAGCAGGTCAGCTTCACTCGTTTCGACGCCTGAAGATTCGCTACGAACGCTATGCTCATATCCACGAGGCCTTCCTATCTTTGGCTTGCGCCTTGATTTGCTGGACGCGTCTAAAACCTCTGGTTAACTAATTTCGC
>NZ_JAAGPE010000075.1:0-36716 GCF_017104605.1 Burkholderia sp. Ac-20384
CGTGCGCGGCGAGCGCTGGCGCGTGGCCAGCAGCGCGCCGCTTGCCGCCGGCTGCCGCGTGCGTGTCACCGGCCGCCACGGGCTGCTGCTCACGGTCGCCCCGCTCTACGACGTGCCGGGGCAGGAACACCGTCAAGAACAACACCAGGGAGAACCTTCATGATCGGCTACACGTTCGGCTTCAGCAGCGTCCTGATCGTCTTCGTCGTCGTGCTCGTCGCGTCGTCGATCCGCATCTTCCGCGAGTACGAGCGCGGCGTGGTGTTCATGCTCGGCCGGTTCTGGAAAGTGAAGGGGCCGGGGCTCGTGCTGATCATCCCGATCGTCCAGCAGGTCGTGCGGATCGACCTGCGCACCGTCGTGTTCGACGTGCCCGCGCAGGACGTGATCACGCGCGACAACGTGTCGGTGAAGGTCAATGCGGTCGTGTATTTCCGCGTGGTCGATCCTGAGAAGGCCGTGATCCAGGTGGCGCGCTTCGTCGAGGCGACGAGCCAGCTCGCGCAGACGACGCTGCGCGCGGTGCTGGGCAAGCACGAACTCGATGCGCTGCTCGCCGAGCGCGAACAGCTGAACGCCGACATCCAGAAGACGCTCGACGCGCAGACCGATGCGTGGGGGATCAAGGTGTCGACGGTGGAGATCAAGCACGTCGACCTGAACGAGACGATGATCCGCGCGATCGCGCGGCAGGCCGAGGCCGAACGCGAGCGGCGCGCGAAGGTGATTCATGCGGAAGGCGAACTGCAGGCGTCGGAGAAACTGCTGCAGGCCGCGCAACGGCTCGCGCTGCAGCCGCAGGCGATGCAGCTGCGTTATCTGCAGACGCTGACGACGATCGCGGCGGACAAGAATTCGACGATCGTGTTTCCGCTGCCGGTCGATCTGCTGGGGGCGTTGCTGGAGCGGTTGGGAGGGAAGCGGGAGGGGTAAGGCAGGCATTCGGATTCGCCGGACGAGGAACGACAGGAATCGATATCGACCGGCGCCCGCCATCTGCCGAATGGTATGGAAGGTGGCCGCCCACGATCCATTGGCGTATACAACGAGATCCGCATGCATGGCAGTACGGATCAACAATGGGCAAGACTCGGACAAGGAAGACGGTATCGGCAACGCCAACCAGGGCTTATGGCAAGGTGGCCCTCAGCGCCGAGGAAACACTGCATCGCTTGTGGCAACGCGGTTTGCGCATCGACGATCGCCCCGCGAATTTGCGCATGCTCCGGTCGATCGGCCATTTCCGGTTGCTGGTCTACATGCGCCGGTTTCAGAACCCCGCTACCAAACGGTTCTGGCCTCGAACCCGGTTCTCCGACATCGTTGAACTCTACGCATTCGATCGACGTCTGCGCTCGGTCACGATGGATGCGATCGAGCGCATCGAGGTTGCGTTACGCGCCGCACTCAGCAATCCCCTCGCAATCGACCACGGCAGCCACTGGTATGTCGAGAGGGACCGTTTCGTCGACCTGCGCCACTACGCGCGCGCCCTGGATCAGATCGCCCGGGAATGCGAAACCCGGAAAGGCTCGGCGCTGACTCACTACTATCGCACCTATGCCAGTCCCGATCTGCCGCCAATCTGGCTGGTCTGCGAGCGGCTGAGCCTGGGCGCGTTGTCCCGGATCTTCAGTGCGCTCTCGATGCGCGACCGCAAGGTCGCCGGGCGCCATGCATGGCCGGACATCCCTGATACGGTGCTCACCAGCTGGCTGCAATCGCTCACCGACTTACGCAATGCGTGTGCGCATCACGCGAGGCTCTGGGGAATGAAGCTGACGGTATCGCCTCCCGCCAAGCCGGGCGGGCGAAGTCTCATCCGCTATGCCCCGGAAATGGCCCGGCCGGAGACGTTCTACGCCCGTGCGACGATGATGAAGGCCCTGCTCGACCCACTCGGTCATGGCGGCGAATGGCGCGACACCTTGCGAGCGACGTTGATGGGGTGCGAACACGTGGACCCGGCGACACATCTCGGCTTTACGACCGATTGGCACTCGACGCCGGCGTGGCAGTGAGTTCAGAGCGGATGCGACGGAACGCGCGACAAGATGCCCGTCACGCGCCGCCTTCGACACCGATGCACTTTTGACATCCGGTCGATACTTCGCTAGCATCACCGATGAAAACGCTGGGGACGCCTCTCGACGATGCGCAACACTTCAGACGGCAAAAGGACGCGCAAGCGTCCTTTTTTTATTGCCGAATTGCTATCGGCATTGCGCGCACTTCGAGTGCTGGATCGGTCCGTTTGCCGGATTCGTTGTCGCCCCGATCCTGGCGGCCATGCAGCGCCCCCCCCCCCTCTGCGACGGTCTCCTGTCTAGAGCTTCCCCTCCATTTCCCCCTTCCATTAGGACAAATCCTCACGTCTAGGGGCTGGCGCGCGTCCCGGAACCGTCTATGATCATTACATCGCTCAATGACACATTAAATGCTGACTGAATAACCCGCACTGGTGACGCCGGCGGGCGCATTCCGGATCAGCGCCCCAAACGGAGACGCATCATGGCCGATCACCATCCGCTGCCGGAAGTCCACCTCGACGAGCTGCCGCAATTCCGCGCGGTCCAGCAACTCGCGTACCGCTGCGTCGAAACCGTCGGCGCGATGCTCTACCCCGGCATCACCGAAAAGGAAGCCGCGCGCCTGCTGACCGAATGGCTGCAGGACAACGGCGTGCACGACTGGCTGCACAAGCCGTTCGCGTGGTTCGGCGACCGCACCGCGTTCGAAGGCTTTTCGGGCCTCAAGCACATGGGCGGCTTCAATCTCGCGTTCTTCCCGAGCAACCGCCAGCTCGAGACCGACATGCCGGTGATCCTCGACGTCGCGCCGGTACTCGACGGCATCGTGGCCGACGTCGGCTACGCGCACTGCCTCGGCCACAACCCGATCCTCGAACAGCTGCAAGACGACCTGATGGACCACCGCGACATGATCGTGCGGCTCGTGAAGGAGCGCCGGTCGATGGCCGAAGTCGCGCAGGAAGTCGACGCGCTGTGCCGCCGCCAGGGCGTCGAGCCGCGCCACAAGGCCTATCCGTTCAAGGTGCTCGCGCATCGCGTCGCGAAGATCCACAAGCTGTCGAAGCCGCGCTTCGTCGCGCGCTTCGGGCTGAACGCAACGCGCAACCTGCTGCTCGACCAGGGCCGCGCGGCGAAACAGCAAGGCTGGTCGCCACTGTGGTCGATCGACCGCCGCTCCGAGCATGCGCCGGTGCCGGGCCTCTGGGCCGTCGAGCCGCATCTCGGCTTCGCCGGCGTCGGCGCGAAATTCGAAGAGCTGCTGGTCATCACCGAAGACGACGCGTACTGGCTCGACGAAGACCTGCCGCACGTGCGCCGCTGGCAGCGCCGCCAGGCCGAGCGCACGCAGGCCATTGCGACCGTGCCGGCCGCCGCCTGACGCGGACGCGCCCTTCCTCCCGAATCCCTGAACGACGGACTCACGATGCAGCCTCTTTCCGACGAAGCGCCGCTGGCCCTGTTCGAATCGGTTCATAGCGAAACGGCAGTCGCCTCCGGCGACCTGACGCTCGCGGTCAAGACCTGGGGCGACCCGGCCCGCTCGCCGGTCGTGCTGGTGCACGGTTATCCCGACGACAGCAGCGTCTGGCAGCACGTCGCGCCGCTGCTCGCGCGCAAGCACTACGTGATCGCGTACGACGTGCGCGGTGCGGGCCTGTCCGGCGTGCCGAAACGCACGGCCGACTACCACCTCGCGAAGCTGACCGACGACTTCGTCGCGGTGATCGACGCCCTCTGCCCCGGCCGCGCCGTGCACCTGATCGCCCACGACTGGGGCTCGATCCAGGGCTGGGAATTCGTCACCGACCCGCGCCTCGCCGGCCGCATCGCGTCGTACACGTCGTGTTCCGGGCCGTGCCTCGACCACGTCGGCTTCTGGCTACGCGAACGCGTGCTGCGCCCGACGCCCGCATCGCTCGCGAAGCTCGGCGGCCAGCTCGTGCGGTCGTGGTACGTCTACTTGTTCCACCTGCCGTTCATCCCCGAGCTCGGCTGGCGGCTGTGGCTCGGCCGCGCGTGGCCGCGCCTGCTGCGCCGGCTCGAGAAAACGCCCGCCACGCCGCGCCCGACCCAGGCC
The DNA here is from genome assembly GCF_017104605.1 of Burkholderia sp. Ac-20384. Lineage (NCBI taxonomy): Bacteria > Pseudomonadati > Pseudomonadota > Betaproteobacteria > Burkholderiales > Burkholderiaceae > Burkholderia > Burkholderia sp. Ac-20384. Next base: position 4,111 of record NZ_JAAGPE010000075.1, read on the forward strand.
GACGACGGCGCGCGCGGCGTGCGCCTCTATCGCGCGAACTTCATCCGCTGCCTGTTCGCCCCGCGCGAACGCTACGCGCATGCGCCGGTGCAGACGATCGTGCCGCTCGGCGACAAGTACGTGAGCCCCGCACTGTCCGAGAACCGGTCGCGCTGGGTGCCGCAGTACGACCGCCGCGAGGTCGCGGCCGGCCACTGGCTGCCGCTCGCCGATCCCGCGCGCTTCGCGGATCTCGCCGGGCAACTGATCGACGCGGTCGAATCGGGCAACGAACCGCCCGCGCTTGCAAACGCGCGCCGCCGCGCAACGAGCGGCCGTTTCAGCGGCAAGGTCGCGGTGGTGACCGGCGCGGGCAGCGGCATCGGCCGCTGCGCGGCGCTCGCGTTCGCCCGCGAAGGCGCAACGATCGTCGCGTGCGACATCGATCTCGCGAGCGCCGAACGCACCGCGCTGCTGATCGGATTGACCGGTGCGCAAGCGCACGCGAAGCGCGTCGACGTCGGCTCCGCCGATGACATGGAAGCGCTGGCGACGTGGGTCGGCAGCGCACTCGGCGGCGCGGACGTCGTGATCAACAACGCGGGCATCGGCATGGCCGGCGGCATCCTCGACACCAGCACGCGGCACTGGGAGCGCATCCTGCACGTGAACCTGTGGGGCGTGATCCACGGCTCGCGGCTGTTCGCGCAGCAGATGGCCGCGCGCGGCACCGGCGGGCACATCGTCAACACCGCGTCGGCCGCCGCGTTCGGGCCGTCGCGCGACCTGCCCGCGTACGCGACGACGAAGGCCGCCGTGCTGATGCTCAGCGAATGCATGCGTGCGGAACTCGCGGAGCAAGGCATCGGCGTGACGGCCGTGTGCCCCGGCTTCGCGGAGACCGGAATCATGGCGTCGACGCAATACGCGGGCGCCAACGCACAGGACGAAGCGCGGCTGCGCAAGCGCGCGACGAAGCTGTACCAGATGCGCGGCCTGAAACCCGAAACCGTTGCACAGGCGATGGTCGACGGCGTGCTGCGCAACCGCCCCGTCGTCGCGGTCGGCGGCGAGGCGCACGCGATGCGCTTCGTCGGCCGCTTCATGCCGTGGCTCGGCCGGATGATCGCCCGCGTCAGCATGGCATCGCATTGACGGCGCACGGCGCCGCACAGGGAGACACAAATGACCGATACCGCCGACTATCACAAGATCAAGGCCCGGCACGTGAAGTTCGACTTCAGCGACACGCCGATCACGTGGGTGCCGAACGACCCGGGCAGCACGCACATCATCAACACGCTGAACCTGCTGTTCCCGGAAGGCGAGCTGTGGTTCTGCCGCGTGTACAACAAGGCGCTGCCGCTGATCACCGATGCGCGCCTGCGCGACGAGGCCGAAGGCTTCCTTCGCCAGGAAGCCGTGCATTCGCGTTCGCACGGCGGCGTGCTCAAGCACTACTACGACCGGCACGGGATCGACACGAAGCCGTTCACGCAGAAGCTCAACCGCCTCTTCACGCGCGTGCTCGGCGAGCAGCCGCTCGGGCTGAAGATCGGCCACACGCGTTTCTGGCTGCGCCAGCAGCTCGCGGTGATCGCGTCGCTCGAGCATTTCTTCGGCTATCTCGGCAACTGGGTGCTCAACGCGCAAGGGCTCGACGAAGGAAAGGCCGACCCGACGATGGTCGACCTGCTGCGCTGGCACGGCGCGGAGGAAGTCGAGCACCGCACGGTCGCGTTCGACATCTACCGGCACCTGGGCGGCACCTATCCGGAACGCTGCGTGCACATGGCGTTCGTGATCCTGCTGCTGCTCTACTACATCACGACGGGCGCGAAGTTCATGTACCGGCGCGACCCGGCCGCCGGCCGCTACCCGGGTTTCGTGCTCGCGTGGTGGCAAGGCTCGCGGCGCGGGCACCTGCCGTCGTTCTGGAAGGTGATCGGTGCGGCGCTGCGCTATTTCAAGCCGAGCTATACGCCGCACCACGAAGGCTCGACCGAACAGGCACTCGCCTACCTCGCCCGCTCGCCGGCCGCGCAGGCGGCCGCGCACGGCGGCAACTGGGGCACGACGAAGGGTGCCTGAACGGGCTTCCTGCCGGCTCGGCGGGCGCCGCCCGCCGAAATGCGTACAATCGCGGCTTCATTTCCCGGAGGTGCCGCGATGGCCATGAAGAAAACCGATCTCGAAAAGAACAAGGCGCTCAAGCTGACGCACGCGCTGAAGCAGTCAAGCTCCGCGCGTTTCGGCAAGGGTGCCGACGACGCAGCCAAGCTCGACCGCCGCGCGCAGCGCAAGCTCGACCAGGAACAGGGCCTCGTGCCGTTCGCCTGCAAGCTCAACGCCGACCTCGTCGAACAGCTCAAGGCCCGCGCGGCCACGCACCCGGAAGGGATGACGGGCCTGCTGTCCGAGCTGCTCGTGAACGGGCTCGCGCAACGCGACGCGTGACCGACACGTATCTCGAAAATTACGTTGACATTGCTGCGTCGGCGCGACACACTCGTTCGCATGCCTACGCTCAAGCCCGCCGCCATCGCGCATAAAACACCAGTGAACGCCAATACGTGGCGATCACCGGGGGCGCTTGTGCGTTAGCATCGAGATTCAGTTGCGCATGTCACAAGGCCTCGCCGGAAACGGATGAGGCCTTTTTGTTTTGGTGCGCGTCATCCCGCCCGGCTCAACGGATGGAGATGACGATGGACCAAGCAAGCCGGCTGGTTGTCTGCCCCGATCGGTGCCGCACCGATGCGATCGCATTGCCGCGGGTCGTGATGCAATTCACGGTCGCGCCGCGCAAGACGCTGACATGGTGCGCGCAAAACGACGCCGAGATCCGTGTGCACGATGCGACGCTGTGGGTCACGCGGCTGGGCAGCGTCGACGATTACTGGATACGAACCGGCGACGTGCTGCACGTGCAGCGCGGCGATCGCATCTGGATGAGCACCGACGACGACCGTCCGGCCGAAGCATCGATCACAACTGCATACGCAATGAAACGCGGCGCGTGGCTGGAGCATGCGCTCGTGCGAATGCGCAGCTTGCTGCGCGGGCGATGTCGAAGTCGAAGCCGAAGTCGCACATGACGAAAGCGCCGCTGCGCACTCGCTACGGGGATGCAGCGGCGTCACGCAATGCCAGGTGCGCGCGTCGATGCATCGCGCTCGCCTATCCCGAAAATTATCGTTGACAACGCCGTTCCACGCAGACAAACTCGTTCGCATGACTACGTACATGTCCGTCGCCGCCGTGATTCATCGATCGATGAACATTCGAAAGAATGGTTCACGGGAGGCGCGTGTGCGTTAGCAGTCGAGCAGTACCGCATGTCACACAAGGCCTCACCGGAAACGGATGAGGCCTTTTTGTTCTGGTGCGCGTCATCCGTCCGGCTCACTGAATGGAGAAGACGATGGACCAGGCAAGCCCGCTGTTTGACCGTCCCGATCGGCGCCGCGCCGGCACGATCGCGTTACCGACTGTCGTGATCCGTTTCGCGGTCGCGCCGCGCACCACGCTGACGTGGCGCGCGCCGCGGGACGCGGAGCTCCGCACGCATGGCGCGGCGCTGTGGGTCACGCGCCCGCCGTGCGTCGACGACTACTGGGTGCAGCCCGGCGACGTGCTGCGCATCGCACGTGGCGAGCGCATCTGGCTCGGCACCGATGCGGACCGGTCGACCGAAGCGACGCTCACGACCGCATTCGTGCGTCGCGGCGAGCGCTTCAGGCGCACGCTCGCGCAAGTGCAACGTTTGCTCTTCGGGGCAGGGAGAACGAGCGGATAAGCGACGCGCCGTCAGGCACGCGAGACGCGGAACGGCCGCGACCGGAAACGGACGCACCTGCGGCGTAACGCGCCGCAGGTGCGCATCGAATGACGCGGCACGCCGGTGCGTGCCGCGTGCGATCGCGCGCCGTGCGCAGCGACGGGATGCAACAGGGGCATCAGGTGCTGGCGGCGAGACGCGGGCCCGTGCTTCGGGGAGTGGACTCGAGGTCGGGACGTTGCGCTGCCTGCGAGGTCACCCACGGATCGATGCCCTGCTTCTGCACCTCTTCGAGGAATGACACACGTGTGCGCCAGTAATCCGCTTGTAATTTCGCGTCGATGACGCGCTGTTCGGCAGCGAACAGTTCCATGCGCGCCGTCACGAGCATCGACGCAGCGGTTTTTTCCGGCGTGGGGGCGTGTCGCATCGCCCAACGGCTGATCCAGTTCAACATGCTGACCTCCGTGATTACGGACGAACCCGCATCGGGCAATCGCAAGCGGCCGTGCCTGCCCGAACACGCAACGGCCTTGACCGCACTACACCGCCCGGCCTGCACGGACTGCGACTCCCCCGCGTCGGCAATTACCGGCCGGCGTGTGCATGCGCGGTGTATCTATCCTAGAAAGACTTGCCGGTTTATGCGATGGGGTCTTGCAATCTTTTACACAGAAACCACAGTCGCCCCCGCATCACGAAATGACAGTTGCGGGCGGGACGGCTTCGGCGCAGGATAGCCCGATATCTGCAACCGCCTGGACTGACGAATGGCCGCTGCACGCCGCTGCCGGGCATCCGCACCGGCCGCGCACGTGCGTTTGCGCGCACGCGCTGCATGCTCCGCGTTCGTCCAGCATGCCGGCGCTCGGTTTCAGTCGGATGTCATCCCGCACCCGCGCCGCGCGATACGCCGCGCGTGCCGCCCTGCACGCCGTTGCGCACGCATCGGCCGGCGTCGTTCGCACATCCCGCTCCCGTTTCAGCCATTTCTTCCGGCCCGTTCCGCCCGAACCGGTAAAATGCGCGCCTTCGCCGCGCGGCCGGGCTGCCAGACCGTTCGCGCGCAGGCAGCCGATCGATCTTTCGATCGTGCCCTCCAACTATATCGTCCGAGCTATCCGCGCTATTACAATCCGCCGATAGCCGGGCAATAGTGGCTGGTTACAGTAAGCCGGCCGCGCGCTGCCTTTACAACAATTCGGCACAACAAGCAACACGACAACCCGACCGGAGAAACGCCTTCATGGAATCCATCAAGCGGTATTTCGGCTTCGCTGAAGCCGGCACCGACTTCCGCACCGAAATACTCGCGGGCGTCACCACGTTCCTGACGATGGCTTACATCATCTTCGTCAACCCCGCGATCCTCGGCGACGCCGGCATGCCGAAGGAATCCGTGTTCGTCGCGACCTGCCTCGTCGCGGCACTGGCGTCGCTCATCATGGGCCTGTACGCGAACTACCCGATCGCGTGCGCGCCCGGCATGGGCCTGAACGCGTATTTCGCGTACACGGTCGTCAAGGGGATGGGCTTCACGTGGCAGGCCGCGCTCGGCGCGGTGTTCATCTCGGGCTGCCTGTTCCTGCTCGTCACGCTGTTCCGCGTGCGCGAGGCGATCGTCAACGGCATTCCGAAATCGCTGCGGATCTCGATCACGGCGGGTATCGGCCTGTTCCTCGGCATCATCTCGCTGAAGACCTCGGGCGTGATCGTCGGCAACCCGGCCACGCTCGTCACGCTGGGCGACCTGCACAAGCACGACACGATCCTCGCGATCGTCGGCTTCTTCACGATCGTCACGCTCGACCACCTGCGCGTGCGCGGCGCGATCCTGATCGGCATCATCGGCGTCACGATCCTGTCGTTCTTCTTCGGTGACAACCAGTTCCACGGCGTGTTCTCCGCGCCGCCGTCGATCGACGCGACGCTGTTCAAGCTCGACATCCGCGCGGCGCTGTCGACCGGCATCATCAACGTGATCCTCGTGTTCTTCCTCGTCGAGCTGTTCGACGCGACGGGCACGCTGATGGGCGTCGCGAACCGCGCGGGCCTGCTCGTCGAAGGCAAGATGAACCGCCTGAACAAGGCGCTGCTCGCCGACAGCACGGCGATCGTCGCGGGCTCGGTGCTCGGCACGTCGTCGACCACCGCGTATATCGAAAGCGCGTCGGGCGTGCAGGCTGGCGGCCGCACGGGCGTGACGGCCATCACCGTCGCGGTGCTGTTCCTCGCGTGCCTGTTCATCGCGCCGCTCGCCGGCGTCGTGCCGGCGTACGCCACGGCACCGGCACTGCTGTACGTGTCGTGCCTGATGCTGCGCGAGATGGTCGAGGTGCCGTGGGACGATGCAACGGAAGCCGTGCCGGCTGCACTGACCGCGCTGCTGATGCCGTTCACGTACTCGATCGCGAACGGTGTGGCATTCGGCTTCATCGCTTACGGCGGCCTCAAGCTGCTGACGGGCCAGGCCCGCTCGGTCAAGCCGATCGTGTGGCTCATCGCAGCCGTGTTCCTGTTCCGCTTCTTCTATCTCGGCAGCGAGTGACGGTGGCGCTTCGGCGCGATGCTTGATGCATGATGAAAAAACGCCACCTTCGGGTGGCGTTTTTCGTTGTGCGCGCCGTGACTGCCGTGCCGCCTTGTCCGCGCGGATCAAGGGGTCGCGACGCCCTTGAGCTCCTCGTCGTACAGCCGCTGCGCCAGCGTCGGGTCGAGCGTCTTGACGCGACGATACAACTGCACCGCGTCATCGGCCCGCCCGGTGCGGCGATAAGCGACCGCCAGGTTGGCCATGACTTGCGCGTCGTCGGGGTACGCGCGGTTCAATTCCTCGAAGATCCCGACTGCCGCGTCGGGCCGCTTGCCGCGAATCGCCGCGATGCCCATCGCCTCCCGCGCCAGCCGGTTCGACGGGTCAAGCTTCAATGCATGCGCCGCCGCGGTCGACGCTTCGTCGGGCTGGCCGATCTGGTTCAGCTCGCCCGCGAGCACCACCCACCCCGCCGGTAGCGATTCGTCCAGCGCAACCGCGCGCCGGAACGATGCGACGGCCTGCACATGCTGGCCCAGTTGCGCCAGCGTCACGCCGTGCATCCGCCATGCCCTCACGTCTGCGTCGTTCAGCTTGATGGATCGATCAAGTGCACTCAACGCATCGACGTAGTTCGACTGCGTCATGTACAGCGCGCCGAGCCGCAACCAGTATTCGGCATTGTCCGGCGCCGCTTCAACCGCACTGTGCATCGCGGTGGACGCATTGCCGGACTGGCCTTGCAGCGCATACGCCTGGGTTAGCGCACCCTGAATGAGTGCGGTCGTGGCGGGATCGCTGCCCTTCTGCGCGCTCAGTGCATGCTGGTAACTGGCAATCGCGTCCGCCAGGTGGCCGAGATCGTATTGCGCGCGGCCGAGTGCGTACCAAAGCCGCATATCGCCGGGAAAGGCCTTCAACCCGTCGTGCAGCACGCCGATGGTGGCCTGGGCATCCGGCTGCGTCGAGGCCAGCAGACTCCACGCGTCGGCCTGGCGCGAACCGGACAGCTCATGTACGCCCCGTTCGAACAACGGTCGCGCAGCGGCCTTGTCGCCGCGCCGCAAATACGCGATGCCGAGATTCATCGGCAGCATCGCGTCCGACGGATCGGCACGCATGCCGGAATGAAACGCGTCGAGTGCGCGATCCATCTGCCCCAGCTCGGCATAGGTGTTGCCGAGCGAACTCCAGCCAAATACGTACGACGGGTCGTTTTCGACCGAACGGCGATAGGCGGCCAGGCTGAGCGCACCGCGATCGGGCAGCCGGCTCATGTGATAGGCATTGCCGAGGTTGTTCCAAGCCCACGCGCTTTGCGGTCGCGCTGCCGTCCATGCAAGGTCATGGCGAATCAGCCCGTCGACGTCGTTCGCCACCGCGTACGCGCGCGCCTGGCTCATCCAGGCGGTCGCTTCGAGCGGCAGGTCGACGGCCGGCATCTTCGCCGCCACGGTCGCAATCCACTCGACCGGCAGCACCATGTAGAGCGACGCGGCATTGTCCGCGCGGGCGCCCACCATGCCGATCAGATTGCCCTGCTCGTCGTAGACGCCGGCGCCCGGTTCGGGCAGGCGCGGCGCCGCCGGATTCGGCGACGCGAGCACGCCGGAATGCATGCCGCCGTCCGCGGCCCATGCATGGCAGCATGCGCGCAGCGCAACGGGATCACGACGGCCGAATCGCGCGCCCGCCAGATAGACGGTCGTGGCCGATTCCGGGCTTCGCGCCGTCAACGGCACGGCGGCGACGTCGAGATCCGTCGCCTCGACGATGCAGATGTCGCGATCCTGGTTGCCCGCGACGAGACGCGCGGGAAGACGGTGGCCGTCGGCCGAGGCGATGTCGAATGCCGGCCGGCCCGCGAGCCGATGACACGGCGTCGCGACGCGACCCGGCGCCACGACGATGCCGCCCGTCGTGACATCGCCCGCGACGATGTTGACCTCACCTGGCGCACCCTGACCGATCGCGTCGTCATCCGATCGAACCACCGCATCGGCCATCGACATGCCGGCTGCGAGCAACCATGCGCCTGCCAGCAGACGGCGCGCCTTCCCCCATCCCGAACGAGTATCCACGTGCGGTGCCCTCTTTTTATTGTGTTGGTATTCGAATGATTTTCTCTGCGATCCTGACGAATCGAGACGCCGGTTCGTGTCGGCACACTAGCAGCCGGCCCGGTGCAGCAGCAATCCGGTGCGGCCCGCATACGAAAATGCCGCCCGGCCCCGCCGAACGGCATCGCATGAAAGGCAACGTCTTCGCGTGCGCAACGCTCAGCGATGCGCGCCGCAAGACGAGCGTCGTGTCATCAGCGCCAGTTGGCCTCGTAGAAGCGGACGTAGCCGCTGCGCAGCGTCACGCATTGCGCGCGCGTCTCCGACAGCAGGCGCCGTGCAGCCGCCTCGATACGGTCGCGGTGCTGGTCGAATGCGCCGACCATGTCCTCGAAGCGCGGCGACGCCGCGCCGAAGTGATCTTCCAGCGCCTCGGCGGTGATCTGACATTGGACGCGCTCGCCATTGACCAACGCCGTGAACGCAAGCATCAGGTCGCGCCCCGAATACTCGGGCTTCTCGTTCGTGAAATGGATCTGCATGGGAGCCGCCTCGACCGGTAGAAAACGAATGACCGCGTCCGTCGTCCGCTACCGGCCGGACGAAATGTACGCGGGCTCGCCGGCGGAGGCGCGGCCCGCGGATGATGGCGCGGACAATGCATGCCGGTTGCTTTCCACTTTAGACGGTTTCGCGCAGGAGACAAATTTTCCGGCATGCGTCGTTCCGACGCGCATTTCCTCTGATCAGCGCGGCATCCGGCACCGTTTCGACAAGCGGCGTCAGTGAGGATCGTTCGGCCAGACGTTGAGCGCGATGGCAGCCGTCGTGGCGCCCACCGCAATCGCGGCCGCCCCGTATCGCACCGCATCGGTCAGATCGAACAGCAGCCCGTGGATCGCCACGGCGATGCCGCCCAGCATGATGAAGGTGGCGATGGCCGCCAGCACGACTCTCAGTTCCGTCCGAACCATGATGCCTCTCCCGAACGGATGCATGTCGCGTCGCATGCATGTTGCAATGCGGAACACGGCGCGTGCGTGCTCCATTTCCATCATTGCAGGCGGCCATTTAAAAGCAAGGGGATTTTGTTCGCGGTCGCGCTTCGTACGCGGCGCTTGTATGATGATGCGTACCCGGATGGTTGCCGTTCGCACACCGATGGTGCGCCGCACGTGGAGGCGGGAATCCGTGGAGGATTTCGGTGCGTGTGCGGGCGCCGAGAGACGGTCTATTTCGAGAAGCATGGGGCATCAGCAAGCGCTGAAGCGTTAGCTGCGGCCGACCGCGAAGCATGGGGTCCCAGTAAGCGCTATAGGGCTAACTGGGACCGACCGCGAAGCATGGGACAGCAGTAAGCGCTGAAGCGCTAACTGCTGTCGACAGGAGACAAGTCATGCCGCAACCCTTCGTGCTGCCCGCCACCGCGGGTCGCACCGACCTGCTCGCGCAGGCGCATGCGCGCTCGACCGCGGTCGGCCTGCGCGCGCACGAACGCCCGGATTTCTCGCCGCTGTCGCGCATCGCGCTGCGCGAACTGCTCGACACGAATCACGCGCTGTTCTCGCACGCCCGCCCCGTGATGGAGAACCTCCACGCGCAAATCGCCGACACGCAAAGCCTCGTGCTGCTGACCGACGCCGACGGCGTGATCCTGCACAGCATCGGCGACGCAGACTTCATCGAGAAAGCCAACCGCGTCGCGCTGTGTACCGGCGTCTCGTGGGCGGAAGGCGCACGCGGCACCAACGCGATCGGCACCGCGCTCGCATCGGGCCAGGCCGTCGCGGTGCATGGCTCCGAGCACTTCCTGCGCGCCAATCACATCCTCACCTGCTCGTGCGCGCCGATCTTCGACCCGTTCGGCCGCACGCTGGGGACGCTCGATGTCAGCGGCGACCCGCGCGGCTCGAGCCCGCATACGCTCGCGCTCGTGCGGATGTCCGCGCAACTGATCGAGAACCACCTGTTCGCGAACCAGTGCGCAGAAGCACTACGGCTGCGCTTTCACGCGCACGAGGAATGCGTCGATTCGCTGTTCGCCGGGCTCGTCGCATTCGGCCCCGACGGCGGGCTGATCGCCGCGAACCGCAGCGCACAATTCCAGCTCGGCGCATCGTTCGACGCACTGCAGCATCAGGCCAGCGACGCGCTGTTCGGCATGCGCTTCGGCCAGCTCGCGCAGCAGGCGGCACGCGCACCCGGTGCGATGTTCCGCCTCACGCTGTCGACCGGCGTGCGCGTGCTGGCGCGCTGCGAATTCGCGGAAGCACACAAGACCACCGTCGCCGTCACGCCGCCCGCACCCATCGCGCGCGCTCGCACGCCGGACCCCGACACGATCACGTTCGCGACGCTCGACACCGGCGACGCGCGCATGGCCGCCGTACTCGAGCGTGTCGCGAAGATCCGCGGGCGCGACCTGCCGCTGCTGATCCTCGGCCAGACCGGCACCGGCAAGGAATGGCTCGCCCGTGCGCTGCACCAGGCTTCGCCACGCGCGGACGGCCCGTTCGTCGCGGTCAACTGCGCGGCGCTGCCCGATTCGCTGATCGAGGCCGAGCTGTTCGGCTACGAGGACGGCGCGTTCACCGGCGCACGCAAGCGCGGCAGCCCCGGCAAGATCGTGCAGGCCGACGGCGGCACGCTGTTTCTCGACGAAATCGGCGACATGCCGCTCGCGCAGCAGGTCCGGCTGATGCGCGTGCTGCAGGAACGCGCGGTGATGCCGCTCGGTGGCGCACGCGCGGTGCCGGTCGACGTGCGCGTGGTCTGCGCGACCCATCGCGACCTGCGCGCGATGATCGCGGAAGGCACGTTCCGCGAAGACCTGTTCTACCGGATCAACGGACTCGCGGTCACGCTGCCGGCACTTGCCGCACGCACCGACCTGCCCGCGCTCGTCGAGCGGATTCTCGCGCGGCTCGCGCGCAGCGAACCGATGCCGCGCCGCATCGCGGCCGACGTGCTCGACGCGTTCACGCGCCACCGCTGGCCCGGCAACCTGCGCCAGATGACCAACGTGCTGCGCACGGCCGGCATGCTCGCCGAAGACGAAGCGGAAATCACGCTTGCCCATTTGCCCGACGATTTCTGGCTCGACTGCGACGACGCACCGGCGGCGCCTGCCACCGCAGCGCCGGCCGGATCGGCCGGCACGCGCGAAGGCACGACGCTGCAAAGCCATCAGGCCGCGGTGATCGACGCCGTGCTCGCGCGGCATGGCGGCAACGTGTCGGCGGCCGCGCGCGAACTCGGTCTCGCCCGCAATACCGTGTACCGGCACCTGCGCCGGCATTGACACCAGCGGCCGGCCGGCGCCGGCCGGCCGCACGTTCGGGTATGCTTGGCGCGTTGTCGCCGAACCGCCGCCCGCCTCTGCCTCCGCCATGACCGATCCGGAATCCCTCCCCCTCGTGCGCATCGAGCCGCTCGGCGCGACCTTCGATGCACCCGATTCGCTCACGCTGCTCGAAGCCGCCGCGTTCGCGCACGTGTCGCTGCCGCGTTCGTGCCGCAACGGCACGTGTCGAAGCTGCCTTTGCCGGATCGTCAGCGGCAGCGTACGCTACACGATCGAATGGCCGGGGCTGAGCCGCGAGGAAAAGGCCGACGGCTATACGCTGCCGTGCGTGGCCGTCGCGACGTCGGACCTCGTGCTCGACGTGCCCGACGCCGTCATGCTCGACTAGACGCGGCGCGCGGATCGCGCGTGCCGTCCAGCAAAGGTTGATCCTGAGTGGAGAACGTCATGACCCAGCAAACCGATCGCATCGAAAAACAGGCCCGGCTCAACGCATCGCCCGACCGCGTGTGGGAAGCCGTCAGCAATTCCGGCGAATTCGGCCAGTGGTTCGGCGTCACGTTCGACGGGCCGTTCGCGGCCGGCCAGCCGCTGTTCGGCCGCATTACGCCGACCCGCGTCGACGACGACGTCGCCAAGGCGCAAGAGCCCTACGCGGGCACTGTGTTCGAAATCGTCGTCGACCGCGTCGAGCCGAAGCAACTGTTCTCGTTTCGCTGGCATCCGTTCGCGATCGACCCGAACTTCGATTACTCGGCCGAGCCGATGACGCTCGTCACGTTCGCGCTCGCCGCACAGGCCGGCGGCACGCTGCTCACGGTCACCGAAACGGGCTTCGATCAGTTGATCGAAGCGCGCCGCGCGAAGGCGCGCGAGATGAACGACCAGGGCTGGGCCGCGCAGATGACGTTGATCACGAAATACCTGGCGAAGCACGCGTAGCGCGCCGCCACGCCGCAGGTCCGTGCCGACCTGCGAATCGACGTGCGTGGCATAATCCGCTCCATCGTCGCCCAACCATCGCCGCGCATCGCATGCTGAGTCGTCGCCTCCGGAAGATCGGCAGTCTGATCGGGATGCTCGCCATCCTGATGACGGCGCTCGCGCCGACGATCTCGCAGGCACTGACGACGCAGCAGCGCGTCGATACGCTGCTGGCCGGCTACTGCACGGCCGCGCCGGCCACCGGCGAGCGCGCCACCGATTCGTCGGAAAAGCGCCTGCAGGCCCACCTCCAGGCATGCGGCTATTGCAGCCTGCTTGCCCATACACCCGCACTGCCCGCGCCCGAACTGACGTTCGCGGCCAACGTGCACGTCATTCAGCATCGCGAAGCGACCCGCTTCGAAAGCCTGCGCCGCGCGCTGCCGCTCACGGCCGCGCAGCCGCGCGCCCCGCCGATCGCGTCCTGATTCGTCGTCAACGCCCGTGATGCCATGACGCATCGCGTGGTCCGCGCACGCCGCCGGCGTGCGCGACGTGTCACGTTTCGAAGGACGATCATGTGTCACCGGTTTGCGCGCGGCGTTACGCCGTGCTTGCGGCTGGCTGCTCCCGGTTCGTACCGTCGCGCCGACATTCGCTTGCGAGCGAACGTCCGGTCGCGCACGTTCGCGCCGGCATCGGCCGCCATCGGTGCTGCTGCGCGGGTGCCGATGCATCCGTCCGTCGAATCCGTGTTGCGCCATCCGATTCGCCACTCGCCCACTCACCCATGAAAACCACGCCTTTCATTCGCGGCATACTCGCCGCACTCGGTTTCGTCATCATCCAGGCCGCCCACGCACACGCGCTCCCGAAGGCGCAGGAACCGGCCGCCGACGCCACACTGTCGACCGCACCGCACGCGGTCACGATCGGTTTCAGCGAAGCGCTCGAGCCCGCTTTCAGCTCGATCGCCGTCACCGACAGCCACGGGCAGTCGGTCGTCGCCGGGAAATCGTCCGTCGATGCCGGCAACCGGAAACGCATGCAGGTCGCGTTGACCAGCCTGACGGCCGGCACGTATACCGTCGCGTGGATTGCGGTGGCCAGCGACGGCCATCGCACGCAAGGCCACTACGCATTCACGCTGAAATGAGGTTCGCGACGCGCATCGGCGTTTCGCGCCGGTCGCGTCGCCCCGTTACCTTCTGCATCCACCCATAAGGAGAACCAACCATGAAACGCTCGATTCCGACCGGCCTGCTGTTCGCCCTGCTCGCGCTGCACGCCCACGCCACGTTCGCCGCGCCGGCCGTGCAGGCGGAAAACTGCTGGATCCGCGCAATGCCGGCGGCCGTGCCGTCGTCCGGCTACTTCACGCTGAAGAACGACGGCGATGCACCCGTCACGCTGACGGGCCTCGACTCGCCCGCGTACGGGATGGCGATGCTGCATGAAACGCAAACGAGCGGCAGCACCGCGAAGATGGTTCACGTCGATGCCGTCGAAGTGCCCGCGCACGGTACGGTGACCTTCAAGCCGAAGAGCTATCACGTGATGCTGGAGCAACCGCGCCAGGCGGTCGCGCCCGGTGCGAAGGTGCCGTTCCGGCTGCATTTCGCCGACGGCTCGACCGTGTCCGTGACCTGCGACGCCAAGGCGCCGACCTACGCCGGCCAGTAACGCCCCCCGCCCCCGATCGAAGGAGACGCACATGAAACACCGCCTGCCGCTGGCCGACCTGATCGTCCGCTACCGGACGCCGCTGAACGTCGCCGTGATGATCGTCTGCGGGTTATGGGCCGGGTGGATCGCATGGATGACGCGGCCCGCCGCGATCGATACGCCGCCGTCGATCCCCGCGTACTGCATGCGCGACGCAAGCTGACGCGCGCGACGGCGCGGTTCCGGCGCCAGCCTGCGCCAATTATTGGCGTGGCATCATCGCTTCATCCCGCCCGCCGGAACCGCCTCTCGGAGCGCCGCATGTCCATTCAGACCTGGATGCTGTTTGCCGCAGCCTATCTCGCCACGACGCTGTCGCCGGGGCCCAACGTGCTGCTCGTCATCCGCAACACGGTGCGCTACGGCACGCATGGCACGGCCGCGACGATCGCGGGCAACCTCGTCGCGCAAGGTGTGGTCGTGGTGCTCGTCGCGCTCGGCGTCGGCGCGGTGCTGGCCGCGATGCCGCCGCTGTTCGTCGCGATGAAGGTGGTCGGCGCCGCGTACCTGGTCTTCCTCGGTGTCCGGCAACTGCGCGGCGACCGCAAGGCCGCCGCTTCGACCGGGGCGGCGGAGATCGCCGTGCCCGACCGCCGGAAACTGTTCCGCGAGGCGCTGTTCGTATCGGGCAGCAATCCGAAGACGATGATCTTCCTGTCGGCGTTCATGCCGCAGTTCGTCGTGCACGACCGCCCGCTCGCGCTGCAGTTCGTCGTGATGTACGCGACGATCGCGTGTACCGTCGTGGTCGTTCACAGCGTCTACTCGGCCGGCGTGCGCCGGCTCCATCGCGGCTTCGGCATGAGCCGCACGGTGCGTGCGCTCAAGCGCGCGAGCGGGCTGCTGTTCGTCGGGCTCGGGATCAAGCTGCTGACTGCACGGCAGGCGTAAGCGAGCGCGTGCCCGTCAGCGCGTGCGTGCGGCCAGCTCGGCCGCGATCTCGCCGAACGACGGTCGCGCATCGACGTCTTCACTCAGGCAGGCCACGGCGAGCGCATCGAGCGCGCGCCTGCCGGCCCAGGTGCGCGGTTCGCATCGCTCGAGCAGCTCGCCAAGCAGATAGCCGAACGCCCGCACCTCGAGCCGTTCGAACGCCGTAGCACGCGTGCGATCGTTCGTATCGTAGAGCGACGCCGCGCCGAAATCCCCGAGCAGCGCACCGCCTTCGCCATCGTGCAGGATGTTGTGCGCGTACAGGTCGCCATGCATGATGCCGCGGGCGTGCAGATGGCCCGCCGCCGACGCGATGCCCTGCGCGATCCGCACGGCTGCGGCCGGTTCGAATCGCGCGTCGGCCGCATACACGTCGCGCGTGCAGGTCGCGAAGCTCGGCGGTCCGGCGAGATTGGTGAGCGCGGGATCGACCAGTTCCATCACGAGGCCGTGCGTGCCGTCGGGATGCCCGCTCACCTTGCCGATCACCGGGATCATGCCCGGATGGCGGCCGGCGTGCAGGCACGCGGCCATTTCGCAATCGGGCAGGCCGTCGCTCGTCACCGCGCCCTTGAACAGCTTGACCGCGACCGCCCGTGGCGGACGCCCATCCGCATGCCACTGCGCGCGATAAATGACGCCCGACGCGCCCTCGCCCAGCTTCTGCTCGCATGACAGCGACGCCCAGTCGATGTCCGCGACCTCGTCACCAGCCGACGCCGCGGCTTCCGGCGCGGCGCCGAACGGGTTGCCGGCGGCGGCGAGCCACGCGAGTCGCGGCAGGCGCAGCAGCCAGTCGGGCAGTGCGTCCAGCCGGTTCGCGGACAGCCGCACCAGTTCGAGCGCGCGGCATGCGGCCATTTCCGCCGGCAGCGTGCGCAACCGGTTGCCCGCGAGCATCAGCTTCTGCAGCCGCGAGCAAGCGCCGATGTCGGCCGGCAGTGCGTCGATGGCGTTGTCGGTGAGGATCAGCCAGCGCAGCGCGGGCGGCAGCGACCCGCTCGGCACCGTCTGAATCCGGTTCGCCTTGAAGCCGATCATGTCGAGCTGCCCGCACGCGCCGAGCACGTCGGGGAAGGCGGTGAAGCGGTTGCCGGACGCGAACAGGATGCGCAGGCGGTGCAGCCGCGGCAGATCGTCCGGTAGCGCGGAGAGCGCATTGCCGGTCAGGTCGAGCACTTCGAGCGTGTCGGCAAGATCGAAGATCTCGCGCGGGAATGCCGTCAACCCGCACGCGAGCTTGAGTTGCCGTGCGCCGGCGAGCTGGCCGGCCTGCAGTTGGTCGAGGGTGTTTGTCACGCGGAGAAAACGGGTGGCGGTTGCGACGATCGTCGGGTCGATCGCCCGAATTCTACCGGGATCGCCTGCGTGAATCCCTTCAATGTGTCACACCCCCTTCACAAACGCGCAACGTCACGCTAGAATTGCGCCCCTTGCAGTGCCGACGTGGTGAAATTGGTAGACACGCTATCTTGAGGGGGTAGTGGCGAAAGCTGTGCGAGTTCGAGTCTCGCCGTCGGCACCAAAAAAGCGCTCCAGCCCGTAAAGTACGGGCCGGCCACGCGCCATCCCTTCCGCAGCGTTCCGCTGCACACTCCCGTTCGCCGGACACGCAATAGATTCCGCAGGACTTGCTCCAGCGGGAAACCGACGCAGTCGCGACGTCGACTCCAGCCGTATCCGTTCTCGAACACCTCGATTTCCATCGCCGTCGATCGCGCGAAACACCGCGTTGCGGACGAGAACGTCGTGCGCCGCGAGCACCGGCCTTCGCAAACGTCTCCCCGCCCCCAAAGCGATTGCATCGGTCCTCGCACGCACGCCGCCCCGATCGCGCCGCGCACCTACTCCATGTACTGCTCGTTACCCATCAAGCCGATCTTCGTCGCCCCCAGGCGCTGCGCGGACGCCAGCACGGCGGCAACGTCGCGATACGGCGCCTGCCGGTCCGGCCTGAGCCGGATCTCGGCCTGCACCGGTTCGGCCGCGACCTGCGCGAGCTTCGCTTCGAGCGCCGCACGATCGGGCAGGCGCGTGCCGTTCCACGACGTCGCGCCGTCGGCAGCCACGTCGATCTGCACGATCTCCGGCTTCGCGGCCGGCGGCGCGTCGCCGACCGGCAGATTCATCCTGACCGCATGCATCTGGATCGGAATGGTGATGATCAACATGATCAGCAAGACCAGCATCACGTCGATCAGCGGCGTCGTGTTGATGTCCACCATCACATCCGGCTCGTTGCCCGACGAAACGTTCATGCCCATGACTGTCTCCTAGCTGCCGCGCGCGGGCGGCTCCGTGATGAACGACACCTTCTCGATGCCCGCCCGTTCGCACGCCACGATCACGCGCCCGACGAATTCATAACGCGTGCTTTCGTCGCCGCGCACATGCACGTCCGGCTGCGGCGTCTGCCCCGCCACGCCCTTCAGGCGCGCGAGCAGCGTCGGCGCATCGACCGGCATCGCGTTCCAGAAGAACGCGCCGTGACGATCGACCGCAATTTCGATGCTCGCGGGCTTGCTCTGCAACGGCTGTACGGTTTCCTTCGGCAGATCCACCGGAATCGTGTGCGTCACCACCGGAATCGTGATCAGAAAAATGATGAGCAGTACCAACATCACGTCGACGAGCGGCGTCGTGTTGATCTGCGCGATGACCTCGTCGTCATCGTCCTGACGGACACTGATGCCCATGGCCGCCTCCCGCTCAGTCGACCAGCGACGGTACGCGCGCACCGTTGCGCTCGGGCCGTTTGCCGCTAGCCAGCACCACGACGTGAAGCTGCGCGCCGAATGCACGCACCCGCTCCATCACGGCCTTGTTACGACGCACCAGGAAGTTGTAACCGAGCACGGCGGGTACCGCCACAGCCAGGCCGATCGCCGTCATGATGAGCGCCTCGCCCACCGGCCCCGCGACCTTGTCGATCGATGCCTGGCCCGCGACGCCGATCGCGGTCAGCGCATGGTAGATGCCCCACACCGTGCCGAACAGGCCGACGAACGGCGCAGTCGACCCCACCGTGCCGAGAAACGCGAGGCCGTCCTGCAGGCGGTTCGACACGTTGGTCACCGCCCGCTCGACCGACGTGTCGATCCACGTATTGCGGTCGACGGCTTCGAGCAGCACCTCGTCGTGATGCGCGCCGGCCTCGATCGCCGTCTCGGCAATGAAGCGGAACGGCGACGACGCATCGAGTTGCTGCACGCCCTCCACCAGTGACGGTGCGGTCCAGAGCTGCGCGTCCGCCCGCGTCGCACGCCGGTTCGCGCGATACTGCTCGAAGAACTTCGTCACCATGATGTACCAGCTGCCCATCGACATCACGACCAGCAGGATCAGCACGAAACGCGCAACGAAGTCGCCGCCGCGCCACAACGCATCGAGACCGTAGGGATTGGTTGCGGCGTTCGATGTGGCGTTCGATGTGGCGGGCGCCGCCTGCGGTGCGGCACCGGCGACGGCCGACGCCGCCGGCGTCACGCCGACCGCGCTCGCGACCGGTGCGGCCACCGTGCCTGTCTCCGCCCGCGCGTCCTGCGGCGCGACGAGAATCCCTGCCGTGCCACCGGCAATCATCATGCTGGCCGCGAAAGCGGCGATTACTTGCTTCGTCATGTCTGCTCCATTGATCGATCTGATTAGGCATCCGGCACGCTAGCGGCCGGTTTTCTGGCGGCGCACCGCTCAGTTCAGGTTGAACGAGAACGGCACCTGCACGCGCACCGCCTGCCCCTGCGAAATACAGCTGAATCGCCTCACCGCCGCGAGCGCCGCCCGATCGAGGATCGGGTCGGCGGACTGCGCGATGCGTTCGCCCGACACGCGACCGTCGACATCGACGACGAACTCCACCAGCACGTTGCCGACGATGTTGTTTTCCAGTGCTTCACGCGGATAGCGCAGCGACGCGCGCACCTGCTCCGAATTCGGGCATACGACGCCCACTTCGTGGCTCGGCGCCGCGGGTGCCGCCGGTGCGGCCGGTGCCGGCGCGGAGACCACGGGTGCGCTCGTGTGCGCCAGCGTCGACTGCGACGACGCCTGAACCGGCACCTCCGGCGGCGGCACGAACATCCGTGCCGGCGGCGCAACCTTCGACGGCAACGCCTTCACGATCGGCTTCGGCGGTGGCGGAGGGGGCGGCGGCGGCTTGACCGGCTCGATGATTCGCACGTCGACCGGATGCTGGACGATCTGCGTCACGCGATTGGCGAGACCGTTCAGCAGCGCGTAGATCAGCGCCGCATGCAGCAGCAGGACGGCCGCGATACCGCCGTAGCGGCGCACGGGATGGCGGCTGGCTTGCCGGAACGGGCGCGGTTGTCCGGCAAGCGTGCGGGCCGGGGCGGAATGCGCAAACATGGAAGCTCCTCGAATCGTCCGCGCGTCAGAACGGCGCGCTCAGTTGCACACCGATCGTGCGTGGCTGGATCACCGATGCCCAGACGTTGCCGCCCAGCGGCACATAGCTCGTATTGGCGGACAGCAGCCCTTCGCGATTGAACAGGTTCCTGACGAAGAACGACAGGCTCGCGTACCGCAGGTCCACGCCAAACTGGAGATCCGTCACCGCATAGGCAGGCAGGATGAAATCGGGCGAGCCCGTGGCGCCCGCGAAGCTCGCATGACGCTCGCCCACGAAGCGCTCGGCGGCACTGGCCGTGGCCGACCACGGGCCGAGCGGAAAACGCCAGCTCGCGCCCACGGATGCCGCGAACTTCGCCGTGTTCGGCAACCGGTCGCCCGCGCGCGCGCCGACGCTCGGCGCACCTTTCGTCAGGTACGCGTCGATCGCGGCGAGCGACGCGTTGAACGACAGCGCCGACGTCGGCCGCACCACGCCCGATGCCTCGAGGCCCTTGATCCGCGCATTGCCCGCGTTGACGAGTTGCGCGACGCCGTCCACCGCGCCGTATTGCTGGATGTCGTGCCATTCGATGTCGTACGCGGACAGCGCGACCGAGACGCGGTTGTCGAGCAGATCCGCCTTGTAGCCGATCTCGTAGTTCCACAGCGTGTCGGGCTTGTAGGTGGGATTGCCGGCGATCAGTTGCCCCGTCACCGCGCTGACCGCCATGCTGTTGGGGCCGCCCGGACGATAGCCGCTCGCGACGCGCGCATAGACGTTGCTTTTCGGCGTGAGCTTGTAGCTGGCGGTGAACATGTACGTCTTGCTCGTATCCGACGACGCGCCCGGCGCGGACAGCGGCGTCGGCACGAGCAGGCCCGACGTCTCCTGCCGGTAGTCCTGGCTGTTGTGCGCGATGCGCATGCCGGCCGTCAGCGCGATGCGTGACGTGGGGTTGTAGGTGACGTCGCCGTAGGCCGCGAACTCCTGGTAGCTACCCGTATAGCCGAGCTTCTCCAGATCACCGAGCGAGCGGCCGCCCGCTGTCGCGCGATACGCCTGCAACGTGGTGCTGTGCTCATGGTCGTAGTAGAGGCCCGCGACCCACTCCAGCGTGCGGTTGCCGGGCGAAGTCAGCCGCAGCTCCTGCGTCACCTTGTTGGTGCCGACGCTGGAATTCGGCGTGACGGTGCTGACGTCGAGGCCGCCCGCCGCAAGAATCGGCGCATAGAACGGTGTGAAATCGAGCGTCGTGGACGTGCGCAGCGACTGGTACGCGGAAATCGCATTGAGACGTGCCCAGCCGAAATCGTATTCGGCATTCGCTGTGTAGAACTGATTGCTCTGGTGATACGGTTCCTGCGCATCCTGCAATTTGGTCAGCGCGCCGTACGCGGGCCGGCCGTCCATCCCGTAGTCGACGTAGTTCTGGCCGTTGCTGTTGATGTTCTGAAGCGTGGCCGTGAAACGGAACGTGAGCTTGCGGGTCGGCGTCACGAGCAGCGACGCACGCACGCCGGTGGTGTCGCTCCGGTTGATGCGCGTGCCGGCGGCCGCGCCGGTCGCATCGACGTAACCCCCGTCGTGGTTGTTGAAGGCGGCGATGCGCAGTGCGGCGACATCGGATTTCATCGGCACGTTCAGCACGACATTGGTCGTGTTGTTGAGGCCGCCATGCCAGGTCGACGAAAAACTCGTTCCGACGGTGCCGAAGAAGCTCTCGGTATCCGGCTGGTTGGTCACGTATTTCAGCAGGCCGCCCATCGCGCCCGCGCCATACAGCGTCCCCTGCGGCCCGAACAGGATCTCGATGTGGTTCAGGTCGAGCAGCCCCATGTCCAGCGCCAGCGCGGCGCCACCGCCCGACACGGTATTCGAGCCGAGCGGCGTATCGTCGACATACACGCCCACGGTCGGCCCGACGTCCTTGCCGGCCGTCACGCCGCGCATCGAGATCGTGCCCTGGCCGGGGCCGCCGCCGCTGTCGAAGCCGACACCCGGCTGCGTCGACAGGTAGTCGCTCAGCTTCGTGGCGCCCGACTTCTGCAGTGCATCGCTCGACAGCGTGTCGACCTTCATCGGCACTTCGCGCGCAGGCTCGCGACGCCGGTTGGCCGTCACCTCGACGGAGTTGAGCGTGATCGCCGCGCCGCTGACGCGACCTTTGGCGCCGCCCTGCCGGTCACGATCCGCACCGGGCGCCGCGCCCTCGGCGGCGACGGCGGGCGGCGGCGTACCGGCGCCGGGCTGTGCGGGCTCGGCCTGCGCGCACGCGTCCGATGCGGCGAGAAACATCCGCATCACGGTTACGGCAACCAGCGTCCGCCTGAAAATCGTCGATTCCGCTACGACTCCGCCCTTCTTGCTTGCCATCTGCGACTCCCCTTGTCTGTCTGAACGTAAGCGGACGTGTCCGTTTTCCGCTGCAGTCCTGCATACGGACCGCCCGCTCGAATGACTCCAAGGTAAGCAGCCAAATCGGCCGCTGCTTTTGCGAAACGCCGAAAAACATTGGCTACCGTCCTCGACTGCCGACGCGCGGCAAATCGCGCGCGACGAACCTTGGGCGCGTGCGACGCGCCGCCGGACAACGCGGCAACCAGAACGGGATGCGGGAGAAAGTTAACGACGCGCGCCTTCCGTGCGTGCGTTCGCACGGAAGGCGCGTCAATGGCAGGAGAACTGCGTGCGGCGACGTTAAAGCGCCTGCGCGCCGACTTCGCAGGGCGGTTCGAATCGTGTGCGGAAGGTACGCAACACGAGACCCAGCAGGATCACGCTGAAGACAGCGGCCGGCACGCCGAGCCAGACGATCCCTTTGATCAATGCGTACGGTGTGCCGTCGAGGGCATCGGAGATCGCGCCGACGGACGGCACGGACATCGCCTGAAACGCGTACGTGACGAGCGACGACGTGCCGACGACGCGCCCGCGCAAGTGCGGCGGCGCGATGTCCTGCAACAGCGTCGGCGTCAGTGCCGCGCCGGCGATATAGGCGGCGATGATGCCGATCATGCAGGCGAGCAGCATCGCCGTGCTCGTCGCGAACGACATCGTCAGCAACAACAGCGCGGCCAGCAGCGCCATCGCGCAACCGATCACGACCGGCAGCAGCCGTCCCCAGCGCGCGCGCAGGCATCGCACGGCCAGCACGCTCACCAGCAAGCCGAGCGCCGATCCACCGCCCACCGCGATGCCGCTGTACAGCCCCGACCGGGCGACGTCGACGTGAAAGTCGCGGATCAGCGACACCGGCGCCCAGCCCAGGATCGCGCCCACGTAGAAGGCCGCCATCGCATAGCCGACGACCAGGCACGTCAGCATCCGTCCCGAGCGCCGCCAGTAATGCGCAAGCGTCTCCTGCGCGCGTGCGTGCGCGTCGGCCGTGCCGCCGCGCGGCGGATGCCCGACCAGCGCGAACAAGCTCGCGACGACCGGCCCGGGGATCGCGACGAGCAGGAACGCGAGCCGCCAGGGTTCGATCGACAGCGTGTGCGCGAGCGGCGCGGCCACGCTGAAGATCGCGCCGGCACCCGCGATCCCGAGCCCGGCGCCGAACAGCGCAACCGCGAAGAAGATCGTGTTCGCCGCCGTGCGCAGTGAAGGCGGAAACAGGTCCGGCAACATGCTGTAGACGACCGGCCCGAGCCCCGCCTCGCCCACCGCGAGCGTGAGCGTGCAGAGGAACAGCATCCAGCCCTGCGTGACGAGGCCGCAGAGCGCCGTCCCCGCGCTCCACACCAGCACGCAGGCGACGAGCAGCCAGCGCCGGTCGACCCGGTCCGTGAGCCAGCCGAGCAGCGGCGATGCCAACGCGCCGAACAGGATCGGGCCGAAGCCGACGATCGCGCCCAGGCTGGTATCGCTGAGCTGGAGGTCGCGCTTGAGCGGCTCGACGGCGAGCGTCAGCATCTGACGGTCGGTGATGCCGAGTATCGCGGCCAGCGCGAGCACGGCCAGCGCGAACCACGCGCGTGACAACGACGGCGATCGACCGGTTATTTCATTACGCACGCTGCGCCTCCTGCGCTGACGATCCTGTCTGCCCCGGCCGACGCCGGGCTCATTTCCGGCCGACCGAGAGAGCCGGCCTGCAGACGATAACCGCTCGACGGCGGCGAAACTTTCGCGGACGGCCGAAAGTATTCGGCTGGCGTCCGCGCGACTGCCCGACGATGCGGGCCGGGTCAGACCGCGATTTCGTCGAACGGCCACATCGGGCGCGTCAGGCGTGCGTAATCGTCGACCCTGAAATCGAGGCTCAGCGAACCCGGCGTGTCGCAGTAATAGATCGCGCGCGCCAGCGGGCCGAACAGCGCCTGGAAATGCTGCGTCGACTTCACCACGACGGCCCGGCAACGGCGCAGGTCAACGCCGAGATCGAAGAAGCAGCTCGGGCTGTAGGTCTGCTGCCGGACGGAGTTGACGACCACCCGCACGCCGTCGATCTCCAGCACGGCGGAAAGGCCCAGGCCGGGCCCGGGAAACTTGAACACGTCGTCGTGTTGCGCCAGCCCCGTTTCGACCGCGAGGACCCGGGCCACCACATCGAGTGGGCGGCCCGCGCGCGGGCCGCTCTTGCCGCCGAGGCGCAGCTCGATCGTCGCGCCCACGCCGGCATCGCGCGCGAACACCGCCGCGACGGGATCCCAGATCATGCCGATCGCCACATCGCGCAGGCCCCGCTCGAGGACAGCCTCGAGGATGAAGGTGGAATCGGAGCCGGCGCCGCCGCCCGGGTTGTCGGCCGTGTCGGCAATCACGAACGGCAGGCCCGACGCGTCGGGCGGCGTCGCTTCGATCTCGTCGAGAATGCGTGCGATCGGCAGGCGCAGCGCATGCGTCTCGTCGCGTACGGCCACGAAGCCGCGCGCCAGTTCGCGGGCATGCGCGCGGGCCGTGCCGGATTCGCCGTCGCTCACCACCAGCACCCCGGCGCCGGTATCCGGAAAGTCGGACCACGGGAATCCGTGGATCAGCGACACCGACAGGACCCCGTCGCGCCCTTCCCGATCCATTGCATCCTGGTTGAGTCGCGCCATGCGCGGTTCGGTCGTGAAGAACATGCCGAGCATCGGCACGCGTTCGAAGTGCATCGTCGGCCGGATTTCGCCACGCGCGGTGCGTTCGGCGAGATCGATCAGGTCGACCGCCCGTTCGTCGAAGTCGGTGTGCGGATAGTGCTTGCACGCCAGCAGGATGTCGCAATGATCGAGCATCGCACGCGTGACGTTGGCATGCAGGTCCAGCTCGACACCGATCACGACGTCGGGGCCGACGAGCGCGCGCGTCTTCGCCAGCAGATCGCCCTCGCAATCGTCGTAGCCCTGCGCCATCTGCGCGCCGTGCAACAGATACAGCACGATGTCGACCGGCTGCGCGGCGCGCAACCCTTCCAGGATCTCGTCGCGCAGCGTTTCATAGTCCTGCTTCGAGCACGGCGCGCCCGGTTCGGCGAACGCGAAGATCGAGGCGCTCACCTCGTGGCCACGTGCGCGCGCCTCGCGCACGAACGTGCCGTAGCCGACGAGTTCGTCCGCCTGCCCGTCGGGCACGCCGCCGGCCGGCCGGTACAGCGTGCGTTCCTCGAACGAGTGCAGGCTGGTTGGAATCGGGGAAAAGGAATTGGTCTCGTGCGCAAGCGCCGCAACGAAGATACGCATGGTCACTCCTGCTCGGGTTTGAAATATCGGTCGACAACACGCGCCCGGACGGGCGCGTGGATTTCGTGGTCGCATCGACGCCTGCTGGCCAGCCGTCGATACGATTTGCATGACGAAATAATTTCGTTCCACTGGATCTGTCGGCTTGCGCGTGTCGCAGTGGAACGGTATTCGCCCGCGGGCGCGTCAGCCCTCGCGGCGCAGATAGCGCAGGCGCGTATGCACGCCGTGCGGCCGGTCGCCGTCGCCGCGGAAGGACACCAGCGCCAGCCGTCCGTTGATGCCGCACAGCTGCGCATCGGTGGTGCCTGGCGGCGCGAACAGGTCTTCGGCCAGCGGCTCGAGTTCGAGCACGTAGGTCGAGCCGCCGTCGAACGCGTAGCGGGTCTCGCCGTCGCCCGTTTCCACGCCACCGCTCGGCCACAGCATGGCCCGCCGGCTATCGGCGTCCATCTCGGTCCAGTACGCCTCGACCGACAGCCGCTCGTTTCCCGCCACCGATGCGAGGCGCATCGGATAGTGCCGATAGCCGCCGGCATAGCGGGGCACCGGCCGGCTCGACGCGGCCCGCTGGAACGGCATCACGGCCTCGTGCCCGAGATGCGCGAGCGTCGCGAGCAATACCTGGTCGTGCAGCGCGCTGGCGCCCGGGCCCGTGCCGGCGGTAAATATCACGAGATCCAGCTCGGGGCAGACCGCGAAGCTCGACGTGGTGCCATACGTCGTGCCGCCGTGCCAGTACACGGTCACGCCGCTCACCGGCACCTTCCACCAGCCGACGCAGATCGGCGGAACGCACGGGCGCCCCGCATCGAAAGTCACGGCCTGCATCGCCGCGACCGTCTCCGGCGCGAGGACCTGCGTGCCGTCGATCGAGCCGCCCGCCAGATGCATGCGCCCATACGCGAGCATGTCCCGCACCGTGGAGATGGGCGTCGACCCGGCGCCCGCCAGCGACGGCGGCAACAGATACGCGCGCGTGGCCTGCAGCCCGCCGCCCGTCGCGTTCGCGAACACGCCCACCGCATGACGATGCAGGATCGCCTGCTCGGCCGACGTGCACGATTCGTTCATTCCGCATGGGCGAAACAGCGTTTCCTCGAGCACCTGGTTGTACGGCTTGCCGGCGAGCACCTCGATCAGCCGCGCGGCAACCACGAAGCCGGCGTTCGAATAGTGGATCGTCTCGCCCGGCTCGAACAGTGCCCCGAAGCCGGCCAGCCGCTCCACGAAATCGCGGGTCGCGCCCGGCCCGGCTTCGGCCATCGGGCTGAAACTGTCGGCATCGATGCCGTTCGTGTGATTGAGCAGATGCCGCACGCACAGGCGTTGCGCGTGCGCCGGATCGACCAGCGTAAACGACGGCAGATGCGCGACCACGGGATCGTCGAGGCCGATACGCCCCGCCTCGACGTAACGCATCAGCAGGTGCGACGTCATCACTTTGGTTACCGAACCGATCTGCAAGCGCGTATCGACGGTCATCTCCGCGCCCGTGTTCAGGTTCGCGATGCCGCGCGCCAGTTCGATCTGTTCGCCCCGGTGCCAGACGCCGGCGACATAACCGGCCGTGGCCTGACCGGTCACGGCGTTCGCAAGCAGGTCGTCTAGCTGGTGCTTCAGGATTTGCATAGCCGGATTCCATGGTAAGAAAATGGGCGTCGCCGGGTGCCGCGACAACAATGGCGGCCGGCACGCATGTCGCCAATGTAACGACGTTCCGCCCGACATCCTTTTGCCAGCGGCCGGAATGCTTTTGCGTGCGACTGTCGCTCGCGTGCCCGGCACGCACCACCGATGCCGGCCGCCCGCGCCGAATGCACGCCGCGTCGAGATGCACGAAAGCGCGGAGGCACGCGACAGTTCCCCGGCGGGCAGCGAAAGCACACCATCGATGCGTCGGGTATGGTGTGAAGTCCATCGGACGGCTCGCCATCACGCGTCGCCGTTTCTTCATGTACTGGCGGAATCGGGGAATTCCAATGTTCAAATGGCTTCCGGCCTTCCTGAGCCGCGACTGGGCGGGCCTGCCCATCGCGTTCGCGATCGGCGTCGCGGGCGGCGGGTTCGTCCGCGCCGGCCTGCCCGTGTCGGGCGGCATACTGATCGTCGCCGGCATCGCGCTCGCGGCCGGCTCGCTCCATCACCTCGCGTTCCTGGCCCGCATGCGCCGGGCCTGCCCGCCGCCGGGCACGCTCGTGGATGTCGGCGGCCATCGCATCCACGTCCTCGCGGAAGGCCGTGCGAACGACCTGCCGCCGATCGTCTGGATGTCGGGTGCGCACATGGGCGGCCTCGTCCTCCATCACCTGCATCTGGCCTGTCGCGACACCACACGCTCGATCCTGATCGACCGGCCCGGCAGCGGCTGGAGCGACGCCGGCCCCTATCCGCGCTCGACCGCGCGCGAGGCGGAAGAAGTGGTCGAAGCATTGCACCGTGCAGGCGAACACGGGCCGTTCGTGTTCGTCGGCCATTCGTTCGGCGGCCTGCTCGTCGCCAACCTCGTGCGCCGCCATCCGCATCTCGCCTGCGGCCTCGTCCTGCTCGATGCAACCCATCCCGACTTCTTCAACTACGCGCCGCCATGCCTGCGCCCCACCGCCATGACGGTAGCCGGCAACCTGAGCGGCCTGCTGCATCTGTTCGGTATCCACATCGATCTCGTCGACGTGCTGGGCCGCCGTCAGCCCGCCGTCAAGCGGTTGCTCGACCTCGTCGAGAGCCGGCTCCCCGAAGCGCTGGCACTGGGCGCCATGCGCATCGAGATGCACGCGCGTGCCGGGTTCAGCGCCGCGTCCAGCCTCGCCGAACTGGGTGTCGCGCGCAGCGCGCACGCGGGCTTCGACACGCTGGTTCACGACGGCGAACTCGGCGCCCTGCCGGTGTTCGTCGTCACCCCGCGCGACGCATCGGAGATGCGGCCCGAGCAGGCCACCGAGAGAGACAAGCTGTATCGCCGCATGGGCGTGGACGAAGCCGGCTTCGAGCGCTATCTCGCGCTGATGAGCGCGTCGCGCGGCCGCTATGTATCGACGTCGTCGCGAAGCGAACTGATCCACGCGCCGGTGGGCGACGGACACAATTTCCCGTACGAATCGCCGGATTTCGTGGTGCAGGTGGTTGGCCGCATGCTGCGCATGCGCGCGTGCGTCGCCTGACGCGCGCACCCACGCTCAATCGACGGTCGGCACGCGGTCGGCCATGACCGCCCCGCCGCGCGCACGCAACTCGCGCGGCGACATGCCGAAGCGTTTCTGGATGGCGACGGAGAAGCTGCTCGGATGGTTGTAGCCCACCGCGTACGCAACGTCGGTGACCGGCACACCCGGCTCGCGCAGGAGCCGCAGCGCCTGCTGCATGCGCAGTTCGTGCGCGTATTCGTGCACGCTCTTGCCGAGCAGCGTGCGAAATCCCGCGCACAGGCTGCTACGGCTCAGCCCGACCTGGCGCGACAGCACATCGAGCGAAGGCGGCGCCGCGAAATGCTCCTCCAGCACCGACTGCGCTTTCGACACCGCACGCCGCGTCATGCGGCTCACTTCGCCGTGGCCGGCTTCGTCGCCGGCGTGGCGCGTGGCATCGGATACCGAATCGATCGCGCGCGCCACGATCTCGAGGCCGCGCCCGTGCAGATAGATCGACCGGCTGCGACCGTCGAGCGAGCAGTCGCCGATGTCCCGCAGGCACTCGAACAGCGCCGGTGAAATCGGCCCCGCATGCATGAACGATTCCGTCAGCGTGCCCTCGACGAAATGTCGCAACGGCAGCGGCAGCGCCTCTTCCGCGCCGGCATAGAGCGCGCTGAGCGCACTGCGGTGCAGGCAAATGCTCGTCACCTGGTGATGACCCCGCTCGGTCACGTCGCCCGCCGGCATGCCATCGGGCTCGGCGACCAGCACCATCGACGGGCCGTCGAGGCTGATCTCGCGCCCGCCCACCGCATACGACGCCGCTCCGCCACGACCGACGCGGATACGCAATGTGTTCTGTCCGCGCGTGCGCCGCCGCACCACGCCCGCGAAGCTGACGTCGACGGAAGTCATCCAGAAAGCCGGCGATTGCGCGTGGAATTCGGTCTGGCCGTCCGCATAGGCGTTCGCGTATTCGACGCGATAGTGATGCCCGTTGCCGATCTGGCGGATCACCGTGGACGGGAAATCCGGCACCGACGGATTCGCGGGCGGCACGGCCAGTTCGCGACTCAGCGAATCGTAATCGAGATACGGGGAATAGAGGTTCTGCAACATCGGCGCGGGACTCCGGTGGCTGCCCGCGTCCGGCCCGGAAGCGGGGCGCGATTCTCACGATCGCGGCAACGCTTCCTTATATCAAGCCGGAAATACGACGCAAAGAACATGTTTACCCCCGCATCCGGCCGCTGCCGGCAGGTCCGCCGATGCGGCAGGCCGAGTCGATGCGCGATGCCGACACCCGTCATGCAGCGCCAACGTGCCGCTACGCAAGCACGTCGCCCGCCACCCCGCGCTGCGCCGCCTCCCGCCGCCGCAACCGCATCGCGATCAACGCGGCCAGCACCGCCAGCGCCACACCGGCCAGGAACCCGCCCGTATATCCCACCTTCGCGGTGAGCGACAAAATCGTCGACGACGCGATCAGCTCGCCGAGGTCGCGCGTGCTCTGCACGGCCGTCACGTCGGTGCCGGCCTGGTCGCTGCCGCCCGCGAAGCGCATGCCGGCCGTCATGATCGACACCGACGTGATTCCGGTCGCCAGCGAGCCGAGTACCGTGCACAGCCACGCCCACGACGACGATACCGGCAGCCACCCGCTCGCCTGCGCGAACCACAGCAGCGCGGCCGCGCCCGCGCAGCTCACGCCGGCCGTAAACGCCGGCCACAACCCGAGCCGCCGGACGAGCCACGCGCCGCCGCCGCAACCGAGCACGACCGTCACGATGCCGCCGGCCATCCCGAGTTTCCCGATCGCGTCGAGCGTCCAGCCCGCGTCGTTGAGAAACAGCTTCGACAGGCCGAAGCCCGATACGGCCGTCATCGCCGACAGCAGCGCGAGCGACAGCAGCGACCACGAACGCGGCCGCTTCGCGAAACGCACGAGGCTCGCATTGTGTTCGGCTTGCACGCGTGCGCGATCCGCATCGCGCGGCAGCACCCACAGCACGCACGCCAGGCTCGCGAGCGGCACGGCGGCCAGCGCGAGAAACGCGGCGCGCTGGCCGAACAGGCCGATCAGCGTCAACGTGCCGGCGCCGCCGCCGAAGAAGCCGATCATCACGCCCGCGATCTGGATCGCGTTGATCTTCGCGAGCGTGTCGCCGCTGAAGTGCTCGGCGGCCATCCCGTCGTTCGCGATGTCCTGCGTCGCGCTCGCGAGCGACGCGACGGCCAGCAGGCCGACCGCCCACCCGGCCGTCGCAACCGTCATGCCGATCTGCGCGAGGCTGCCGAGGCACAGCACGACGAGCGTCTGCATCGGCAGCATCCAGCTGCGCCGCCGGCCGATGCGCGGCGACCAGCGGTTGTCGACGACGGGCGCCCACAGGAATTTCACGACCCACGGCAAACCGACGAGCGGCAGGAACGCCAGTGCGTGAAGCGGCGCGCCGTCGTGGCGCAGCAGGGTCGGCATCGCATCCATCGCAATGCCGATCGGGATTCCCTGTGACAGGTAAAGCAGCGTGATCGTAATGACCAGGCGGCGATGTTCGAGCAGATCGCGCATCGAAGTCTCCAGTTGCATGACATTAAAAAGGTTCGGCGCCGGCCGGTACGCGCGCGGGCCGCATCGCATCACGGCGTGGACGACGCGCGGCACGCAGCAGCAACGCGCCGAATGCGACGAGTGCCGCGTCGATCGGCCAGTACACGGGCTCGCCCGCGCCGAGCAGCGCGATCGCGCAGTGCGTCACGCCGGCCAGCGCGTAAGCGGTACCGGCCGCGCGCATCAGCCTGCGCAGCCATGCCGCGCGATCGGCCACACAGGCCGCAAGCGCGACCGCGCCGCCCCACACGGCCCAGAACAGCATCGCGAGTACATGGTCGACATGCACGCCATCGGGCAACGCACGCCCTGCGAGCAGCAGCACGCCGCCCGCGAGCACGAGCCCGCCGCAGGTGCCGACCGCGACCGCGGCCAGCACGTTCGCGGCGCGATCCTGCTGCGCGCGCCGCCGCTCGATCCACAGATGCAGCCCGGTTGCGCACAACGCGCACGCGGCGAGCCCCATCAGGAAATGCACGACACGCAGCACACCGCCCATCGCCCCCACCCAGCCGTACTGCGCGAAGTGCAGCGGCTGCACCGCGATGAATGCGCGCAGCCAGAAGCCGCGGCCGCGCGACGTGGCATCCGCGAGCCATTGCCCGTCCGCCGCGCGGTACAGGTGACGCTCGAACACCGCCGTACTCGGCAGGCCGGCCGTCGTGCCGGCAATCTCGACGCGCGCGTTCGCATCGCCCCAGCCGTGCAGCACGATCGCTTCTGGCCGGAAATCCGGCATGCTTGCCGCGTCGCGCCGCAGCAACGCATCGAGATCGGGCGCGCGTTGCCACGCGCCGCCGGCGGCGGCAGGCGGCGGCCCGCCGAGCAGTTCAGCGAACGCACGCTGCGGCTGCCCCGGATACGCGACACCCGCGAGCGACACCGTGCCGAGCGCGCCGAGCCCCGACAACGCGCCGGTGAACGCGAACAGCACGAGCCATGGCGAACTCCACAGGCCGATCCACGCGTGCAGATCGAACAGCGCGGCGCGCAACCCTTTGCCGCGCCGGATGCGCGCCGCGTCGGGCCAGCGCCGGTGATGCACGACCACGCCCGCGACGATGAGCACGAGCAGCACGATGCCCCACAGGCTCACGAAGATGCGCCCGGGGAAGCCGGCGAACAGCGTCTTGTGCAGCGTGACGAGCAACGCCGCGCGTCCGCCGTCGGCGAGCCGTTCGCCCGTCGCCGGGTCGAGCGCCAGCGTGCATGCCTGGCGCGCATCGCAGAAGCGGATCGCCGGATCGTCCGGTTGCGGCAGCACGATGCGCGCATCGCGCAACGGCACGCCGAGCGCCGCGGCACGCGCGACGAGTTCGTTCATCGGCAGCGACGGCCGCGCGACAGCGATCGACGATGGCCGCCACCAGCCCGGCATCGAATCGGTCGCGAGGCTCCACGTGCCGCTGAACAGCACGACGAACAGCACCACGCCGAACAGCGCCCCGGCGCCGCGATGCAGCGCGCGCCAGCGCGAACGCAATGACGCGTCCATGTCAGCGCCCTCCCCAGAACATCGCGCACGGCACGAGCACCGCGAGCCACGCAGCCGCACGCCACGCCGCCTGCCGCCGCCCGGGCGCGACGAG
Organism: Burkholderia sp. Ac-20384; assembly: GCF_017104605.1. NCBI lineage: Bacteria > Pseudomonadati > Pseudomonadota > Betaproteobacteria > Burkholderiales > Burkholderiaceae > Burkholderia > Burkholderia sp. Ac-20384. The sequence continues at coordinate 36,698 of NZ_JAAGPE010000075.1, forward strand.
CACCCACAGCAGCGCGGCG
>NZ_JAAGPE010000754.1:0-249 GCF_017104605.1 Burkholderia sp. Ac-20384
ACAACGGTTCTTGCATCTCGTCCATTCCACGCATCGGCTCATCTGCTCAAGATCATGAACACGATATCTCTAACGCACCGCCCTTCGAGCCCGTTTACACCGTTCCCAATTTCAACAGCCTGCTAGGCTCTCTGGGAGTTTGGGCTTGCTAATGGAGGCATGCGTTAGGGCAAAGCGCCCGCCTTCGAGTGGCATGAATTCAGCGAGGACCGTGGCAGAGCGGTTCGCCACTTGCAAGTCAGCGCCGTA
>NZ_JAAGPE010000755.1:0-222 GCF_017104605.1 Burkholderia sp. Ac-20384
TGGAACCTGCGCGACGCGGACGTGCATCGTCATCGCGACGCGGCGGACGATCCGACGACGTGCGGCGGTCGCCGAAGCTGCGCTTTGCACCTTCGCCGCCTGCGTTGTCGCGATACGGTGCACGTGCGCCGCCTTCACTGGAACCTGCGCGACGCGGACGTGCATCGTCATCGCGACGCGGCGGACGATCCGACGACGTGCGGCGGTCACCGAAGCTGCGCT
>NZ_JAAGPE010000756.1:0-202 GCF_017104605.1 Burkholderia sp. Ac-20384
TGTCCACGGGGCTGAGTTCGACCAACAGCGCGGTCACGTCGCTGTCGACGTCGACCTCGACGGCTGTCGGCTCGTTGTCCACGGGGCTGAGTTCGACCAACAGCGCGGTCACGTCGCTGTCGACGTCGACCTCGACGGCTGTCGGCTCGTTGTCCACGGGGCTGAGTTCGACCAACAGCGCGGTCACGTCGCTGTCGACGTC
>NZ_JAAGPE010000076.1:0-36446 GCF_017104605.1 Burkholderia sp. Ac-20384
CAGCACCTCGTCGGCCACCGCGCGCAGCGCGTCGACCTGCTGCGGCGACACCGTGACCGGGGCGCGCTGCATGCCGGCCTCCACCGGCGCGCTGCCTGCCGCCGGCAGGTTCAGCGAGTAAGGCGGCGGCGTGTGCGCGCCGACGACGTAGTTGCCGCGGTTGTAGCCGCGCTTGATGGCTTCCTTGCTGATCATCCGTTATCTCCCATGAGGATGGATTTTTCGAGGGCGACGGCGGCGACGTAGTCGCGCACCTGACTGGCGACGGCCGCATCGGACAAGCCGAGCTCCGCCTTGAGTATTTCTCCGACGCGCGGTGCCGCGCGCGCCGACGCGTCGCGCGCCATCAGGCGCGCGCGGGTGCGCCGCGACAGCACGTCGTCGACACTGCGCGCGAATTCGTGGCGCACCGCGTAGAGCACTTCCGCTTCGCTGTACGGCAGCCCTTCGACGATCGGCGCAAGCAGCGACGGCGCCGCATCGGCGAGGTCGCCGACGAAGCGCGCCTCGGTGCCGTAGCGTTCGCCGAGATGCGCGGCGAGCCCGCCCGATGCGACGATCGCCTGCGGGTCATAGCCGGCCGCGCCCAGCAGGTAAGCCGATTTCGTGTGGCAGCGCGTGCGGCGGCCGAGCAGCTTGCCGACCGTATCGATCGTCTGCTCGGCCATGTGCCGCGACGTCGTCAGCTTGCCGCCGACGATCGTCACGAGCCCGTCGGGCGCGACGTGGATCTCGTGATTGCGCTTCATCTCGATCGTCTTGCCGCCGGGCGGCCCGACGAGCGGCCGGCAACCGGCGATGCTGCCGACCACGTCGTCCGCATTCAGGTCGACTTTCAACGCGGAACGCGCGCCTTCGAGCAGGAAATCGAGCTCCTGCCGCGTGCAGTGCACGTCGTCGAGATCGCCGTCGTAGTCTTCGTCGGTCGTGCCGAGATACGACACGTTGCCCCAGCGCGTGATCGTCGCGCGGCGGTTGCGGCCCGGCACGGGGATCGTCACCGTGCAGTCATTGCGGATCTTCAGCCACGGAATCGCGACGTGCACGCCCTTCGCGGGGCGCACCTGCAACGCGGCCGTGTCGCCCTTTCGCGCGCCGGTCCAGTCGCGCAGCCAGACGCCCGTCGCCATCACGACCACCCGCGCACGGATGCGCCGCTCGCGCCCGTCGGCATGCACGATCGCGCCATCGACCTTGCCGTGGCCATCGCGCGTCAGCTCGGCCACGCGTGCATGGTTCGCCACGGCCGCACCGTGAAACGCGGCCGTGCGCACGAGGTTCAGCGTCAGGCGCGCATCGTCGACGCGCGCGTCGAAGTACAGGAAGCCGCCGGTCAGGTACGTCTCGTTGAAGGTCGGGCAATGCGACAGGACCTCGGCCTTCGTCAGCTTCTGGTGCAGGATGCCCTCGCGCCAGCCGCCGGCGATGTCGTAGGTCCACAGCAGGCTTTCGAAGGCTTTCGCGAGACGCGCATCGAACACGCCTTCGCGCTCCATCACCGGGAACAGGAACGGCAGCCGCTGCACGAGATGGCGGGCGTTGCGCCGCAGCCGCTGCCGCTCGAGCAGCGAATGGCGCACGAGCCCGAGATTGCCCTGCTCGATGTAGCGCAGCCCGCCGTGCACCATCTTCGACGATTTCGACGACGTGCCGGATGCGAAGTCGCTCTTCTCGACGAGCGCGACGCGCAGCCCGCGCAGGCTCGCGTCGAACGCCGCATACGCGCCCGTCACGCCGCCCCCGACGATCAGCACGTCGAACGTGTCCGTCTCGAGTCGCGCCAGGTGCTCGTCGCGATTCACGCGCAGCGGCTCGGTCCCCGTCATGCCGGCGCGGTCCGTCTGGGGTTTTCTGGATGGCAAAAACATCATGCTGGTCGTTCTCCGTGCTCACGCATGAGCGAAATCGGCCGCGTGCGCGAGCTCGGATGCGATCCGCGCATGCCAGGCCGCGCGCCGGCGCTGCCGGCTGTCCGCATCGATCGAGGGTTCGAAAACGGCGTCGGTGACGAGCGTCGCGCGGGCCGCGTCGAGCGAATCCCACAGCAGCCCCGACGCACCCGCGAGAAACGCCGCGCCGCGCAGGCTCGCGCGATCGCCTTCGCGCATCCGGCGCACGGGTACGCCGCTCACGTCGGCCTGGATCTGCAGCAGCGTGTCGCTGCCCGCGAGGCCGCCGCCGACGATCAGCTCCGAGACGTCGGCACGCGCGACGGCCTGGTTGGCCTCCATGCACGACGCGACCGAATGCGCGATGCCTTCGAGCACCGCGTACGCCACCTCGGCCTGCGTCGTCGCGATCGAGATGCCCGACAGCAGCGCACGCGCGTTCGGCTCCATCCGCGGCACACGCAGGCCGGTGAGCGCCGGCACGAACGTCACGCCGCGCGCCGATTGCACCGTGCCTGCCAGCGTGCTGATCTGCGCCGGATCGTCGAACCAGCGCAGTTTTTCGCAGACCCAGCGCAACGCCGAGCCGGTCGTCGCGACGAAGGTTTCGAGCGAGTAATGCGACACGCCGCCATGCCGCCGCGCGGTCATCGCCAGCGTGCCGTCGTGCGCGTGACCGGGTTGTGCGGGCGATCCGGCGTCGGGGCGTACCGTGCCGGTCAACAGGTCGACGAAGCTGCCGGTGCCGTGCACGCACATCGCCTGGCCACGCTCGACGCAGCCGAGACCGACGGCGCCCGCGAACTGGTCGCCCGCACACGCGAGGATCGGCACGTCGATGCCGAGCACGTCTTCGCGCGTGCGACCGAACGCGTCGGCATCCTCGCGCAGCGCGGGCAACAACGCGTGCGGAAAACCCAATGCCTCGAGCCACGGATCGAAATAGCGATGCTCGCCGAGCAGGTACGCGCTGGCGGAGGTTGCGTTGGTCGGCGTCGTCACGCACTCGCGCGCATCCGACAGGTGCCACAGCAGCCACGTATCGATCGTGCCGAACGCGAGACAGCCGGCACGATGCGCATCGGCAACCACCTGCGACGTGCGCATCTGGTGCACGGCCCACAGATACGGCGAACGCACGCCGGCCGGACGGCCGACCTGCGGCACGAGCACGCGATCCCAGTCGGCCGCGAGACGGTCCAGCTCGGCCGCATGACGCGTGTCCTGCCAGACCATCGCGGGCACGAGCGCGCGCCCGGTCCGCGTATCCCACAGCACGGCGGTCGCGCGCTGCGTCGCGAGCGCCAGCGCGACGACGCGTACCCCCAGTCGCTGCGCATGCGCGAGCGTGGCGCGGCAGACCGCGAGCGTCTTGTCGAGGATGGCATTCGCATCCTGTTCGACGACGCCCGGCCGCGGGCTGTCGACCGACAGCGGCAGGTATTCAAGGCACGACACGTGCCCACTCGCGTCGACAAGCGCGGCACGTGTGCCGGACGTGCCTTCGTCGATGGCGAGAATGACGTTTCGGGAAGCGGTCATCGCGGCGTTTTCTCGATGGCGGGGTTCAGGTAGGCCGACGTGACGCGTGCGTCGTCGCCGAAGTGCGGCGCGTCGGGTTCGTTGTCGGGATTGATCGTCGTGCGCGTCGGATCCCAGCGGATCGCGAAGCAGATCGCACTCGCGACGCACGGCACGATCGCGAGGATCAGGAACGTGTGTTCGAGGCCGTAGCGCGCACGAAACAGCGGGAAGACCAGCAGGCCGAGCGCCGCGCCGATCGAGCCGAGCGCGCCGACGATGCCGTTCGCGCCCGCACGCAGCTCGCCGCGAAACGACAGCGACGACAGGCTCTTGCCGTTCGCGCCGGGGCCGGCCGAGTGGAACAGGATGAACAGCGACGGCACGACCACCGACAGCCACAGCGGCATGCGAGCATGGAACAGCCCGAGCACGACCAGCATCGCGCAGACCGCCGCGAAACCGATCGCGGACGCGCGCCGCAGGCCGACCCGGCGGCCGACCGCCGACGACGAAAAGCCGCCGACGATCCCGAACAGGTTGAACACGAGCGCGCCGAGCGTCGCGTAGACGAAGTCCTTGCCGAACAGCGAGGCACTGATCAGCGGCAGATACCAGCCGATCGCGAAATACTCGATCGACTGACCGATTTGTACGGTCGCGGCCAGGATCGTGCGCGGCAGGTAGACCCCGCGAAAGATCAGCAGCACGTTCGCGAGGCCGCGCGTGGCCGGATTGACGATCGGCGTGCGTTCATGCGCAGGCGCCGCAACGAATGCCTGCCCGTAGATGCGCGTCATCGCGCGGGCCGCGTCGTCGAGACGCTCCTTGCGCGCGAGCCAGATCGGGCTTTCGACGAGGAACGTGCATTGCAGCGCAAGGATCGCGCAGCCGAACACCGCGGTGGCCGCCACCGAGTAACGCCAGATCGAATCGCCGACCTGCCACGCGTGAAACAGCAGCGCGAGCAGCAGGTTCAGACACACGGCCGTGTACCACATGCCCTGCCACGTATTGAGCCGGCTCTTCAGGCGGCCCGGCGTGAACTCCGCGAGCATCGCCATCGCGATCGCGAAGTCGATTCCGTACGCCATCCCGACGAAGAAGCGCCCGGCGAGAATCGCGTTGAAATCCGGTGCGAATACCACCAGCAGCGCACCGATCACCGACAGCAGCTTCGCGGCGATCAGCGGCCGCACGCGCCCCCACCGGTCGGCCATCCAGCCGCCGATCGGGTTGAACGCGATCGCGACCCACGACGCAAACGACGTCATCCACGCGACCTGCGCGGCCGACAGATGCAATTCGTGCGTCATCGGCCCGAGGCCGGCGCTCAATGCCGAGTTGGAAAATGCGTCGAGAAACAGCCCGCCGAGCGACAGCCACCAGACGAGTCCCGCCCTGCCCGCGATACCGGGGCGCGTGTCGAGAAAGGAGATGACGTCTTCAATGCCATGAAGCTTGACCGCGATCGTTTGCACAATCGGCCTCCGTATATTTGTTCTGTAAGAGGCTCGACATTGCAGATGCGATCGACGCATGGAGAGACCATCTTACAGATAGTCTCTTATCTAGATCTGCCGGGGCAATTTACGGCGCCGGACGCGAGTATGTCAAGCGCATCCGGTTGTGCGACGCAGCGAGTGTCGTTGCGCACGCAACCATATCGGTAGTTTCCCGGGGACGGTGAATCCGTTCGTTTCGGCCGCGCCGCCCGGCGTCAGTCCGCGCTCACCACGGCACCGTCCGCCCCAGATAGTCGAGATACTCGAGCCCCGGGCGCACGCGCTTTGCGATCAGCACGTCGACGAGACTCGGCACGCTTTCCTCGATCGTCAGGCGCGCATCGGGCCCACCCAGTTCCGTGCGGACCCAGCCGGGCGCCATCAGCACCATCGCACGCCGCGTATCGGCCTGGCGCGCCGCGAAACTGCGCATGAACTGGTTCAGCGCGGCCTTGCTGCCGCGATAGACCTCGCGCATCCCGCTGACGTTGTTCGCGACGCTGCCCTGCCCCGACGACATCGCGCCGATCAGGCCGTCCACAGTCACGAGATCCTGCAGCGTCTCGATCACGCGCATCGGCGCCAGCGCATTCGTGATCATCACGCGCACGAACTCGTCGGTCGTCACTTCGCCGATCGTTTCGGTCGGCTCGTTCGTTGTGCCCGCATTCACGAACAGCATGTCGAAGCGCCGGCCCGACAGCCGCTCGCGCAGCGCGGCCAGTTGCGCCGGCTCGCAGATATCGAGCGTCTCGATGTCGAGCCGGCCGTCGAACCGGTCGGCGAGGTCGTGCAGCTTCGTGCGCCCCGATCCTGCGCGCACGGTGCCCGTTACGCGCCAGCCTTTGTCCAGGAACGCCTCCGCCATCGCAAGCCCGAGGCCGCGCGAGGCCGCGACGAGCAGGATCCCAGGTACGTTCCGGTTCGATTCAGTCGATTGCATGGTTTCCGCCTTTGCCGGGTTTCGTCATGCAGCCACTATAGGTGCGCATCACGACAGGCGCCAGACGCACCGTATTCAACCTATAGTTGCATCAAACGCCATGCCAAACCGTGCAACGGCGTATCCTGTCGGCATGGAAGACATCGACCTGAACCTCGTCACCGCGCTCGACGCGCTGCTGTCGGAAGGCAGCGTGACCGGCGCCGCGCGCCGGCTTGGCCTGAGCACATCGGCCATGAGCCGCACGCTCACGCGGCTGCGGATCTCCACCGGCGACCCGTTGCTCGTGCGCGCCGGACGCAGGCTCGTGCCGACGCCGCACGCCGCCGCGTTGCGCGACCGTGTGCACGCGATCGCGAGCGATGCGCGCGCGGTGCTGCGGCCGGCAACGGCCGACGTGGACATGGCGACGCACGCATCCACGTTCACCATCCGCGCGGCCGCCTCGTTCATGGAAATGCTGTCCGGCCCGGTGGTCGCCGCACTCGGCGAACTCGCGCCGCACGTGCGCATCCGCTTCGTCCCGAAACCCGACCGCGATCCGCAAGCGCTGCGCGACGGCACCGTCGACCTGGAAATCGGCAAGCGCGGCGACGATGCCCCCGAACTGCACACCCGCATGCTGTTTCACGACTGGCACGTCGCGGTGGCACGCGCCGGGCATCCGCTGTTCGCATCGGGGAGAATCACGCCCGCGCGCTATGCGGCCTGCCGTCACGTGATCGCGTCGCAGCTCGGCGATTTCGGCGGGCCGGCCGACGACGCGACCGACAAGGCCGGCTTGGGCCACACCGTGCACGTCGTCGTACCCGGCTACCCCGATGCGATGCGCGTCGCGGCCAGCACCGACCTGATCGCACTCGTGCCGCGCTCGAGCCTCGGCAACGCGTTCTCGCCGGGGCTCACGGAAGCCCTCGGGCTGCGCAGCTTCGAGACCCCGGTGCGCCTGCCCGAGATCCTCGTATCCGCGCTGTGGCATCCGCGCATGCACGGCGACCCCGTGCACCGTCGCCTGCGCGATGCGGTCATCGTCGTCTGCCAGCGGGCCTATCCGGATGCCAGCGCGCCACGCCCGCCGGCACGCCGCACCGGCACGCGCGCGGCAGGCTGACACGCGGCTCAAACCAGCCGGCCGCCGCCGTCGATGTGCAGGATCTCCCCGTTCATGAAGCCGTTGCCCAGCAGGAACGCGATCGCTTCCCCCACTTCATCGGCGCGCCCAACGCGGCCGCCGGGCAATGCCGCCGCGGCACCCGCGAGGATCGTGTCGCGCGCTTCCGGGCCGAACGCGTCGTACAGCGGCGTCTCGACGAAGCCCGGCGCGACGACGTTCACGCGAATCGGCTTCAGTTCCAGCGCGAGCGACTGCGCCAGCGCCTCGACGCCGCGCACGGCGGCGGCAATGACGGACACGCCCTGCGCAGCCGGGCGATCCGACAGTTGTCCGCCGGTCAGCACGATCGACCCGTTTGCGGGCATCAGCGGCAACGCGGCCCGGATCGCGTAGACCGGCCCGGCGATACGCTCCTGCAGCGCGGCGAGCAGGTGATCGGGATCGGTCTCGTTCAGCTTGCCGGCAATGAACCGGCCGGCCGTGACGACCAGGTGATCGACGCGCGTGATCGTGTCGAATACGGCCTGCACTGCATGCCGGTCCGCGATGTCGGCCACCGCGACGCGCGCGCCGCCGATCGCCTGCGCAGCAGATTCGAGCTTCGCGCGGGTCCGGCCGACCAGCGTGACGCTGGCGCCTTTCGCCTTCGCGGCCGCCGCGGCCTCGAGGCCGATGCCGGAGCTCCCGCCGAATACCACGACGTGCGCACCATCCAGTGCCGAAGATTGCGTTGCCTCGTTCATGTCGACTCCTCATCAGGGATTGAAGGTTCACGAACGTTAGGTCATTCCCCATTACGCAGGAACGTGGGAGACTTGAATAAGGTTCATGCCATAAAGGAATAAGATGGATTCGCTGCGATCCATGCGCGTGTTCGTTCGCGCCATCGAGCTCGGCAATTTCTCGGCGGTTGCGCGCGAGGAAGGCACCGGCCAGCCGACGATCAGCAAGATCGTCGCCGCGTTCGAAAAGGAACTGGGCGTTCGCCTCCTCGAACGCTCGACCACGAGCCTCGCGCCCACCGACGAAGGCCGCCGGTTCTACGATCGCTGCAAGCGCGTGATCGACGAATACGCGAGCGCGGTGGCCGAGGTGCGCGGGCAAACGGTGCGACCGGTCGGCAAGCTGGTCGTCAATGCGCCGCTGGGGTTGGGCGAACTGAGGCTGAACGCGCTCGTGCTCGAATTCCTCGCCGCGTGGCCGGAGATCGAGGTCGAGCTGCAATTGACCGACCGCGTGATCGACCTGGTCGAAGAAGGCGTCGACGTCGCCATTCGCCTCGGCAACCTGCTGCCGCCGGATGCCGTGGCGCGCCACATCGCGTCGTCGCCGCGCTTGCTGGTCGCCACGCCGGGGTACGTGTCGCAGGCACCGAAGCTCCGCCGGCCGGACGACCTCGCGAAGCACGAGTATGTCGGCTACGCGCGCGCCGACATCGCCAACGAACTGGCCTTCGCGCGCGGCGACGAGCAGGTCGTCGTTCCGGTGCGCGGCCGGTATCGCGTGAACAGCTCGATGGCACTGCGGGAATGCTTCCTGGCAGGCCACGCGGTGGGCAGCGGGCCCGCGTGGCTCGTTCAGGACCTGATCGACAGCGGCCAGCTCGTCCGGTTGCTGCCGAAGTGGGACATGGTGCCACCGCATGCGCTGCACCTTGTGTACGCGTCGCGCCGGTATCTGCCGCTCCGGACCCGCACGTTCCTGCAGTTCATGGAGCAGCGAATTCCCGAGCTGCCCGGGTTCCATGCGACCACCGCGCCGGCCACCACCCCGACCGCACCCGCATCGCGGCAGCCCCGCTGACCGACGGGCGCCGCATTCACGGCCGGCCCGGGTACCGATCCGCCACCGTTTTTCCGCTCCGTCGAATCCCCGCTATTGCAGCCCACCCGGCGGCGGCGACGGGCCGTTCGGCTAAAATGCCGCACTTTCCACCTTGTCCGGCCCGCTCGCCATGCAACCCGCCTCCCCCGCCCAACCCGCCGCCCACGGCGCCGACGCCGCAGATTCGGCCCGCGACCTCGTCTACGGCCCGAACGACCGGCCGGCGCCGATGGTCGCCTTCGTCGCCGCGCTGCAGCACCTGCTGGCGATCATCGTGCCGATCGTCACGCCCGGCCTGCTGATCTGCCAGGCACTCGGCGTCTCCAGCCGCGATACGACCCTTATCGTGTCGATGTCGCTGGTGATTTCCGGCATCGCCACCTTCGTCCAGTGCAAGCGCTTCGGCCCGCTGGGCGCCGGCCTGCTGATCGTCCAGGGCACGAGCTTCAACTTCGTCGGCCCGCTGATCGCCGGCGGCAGCCTGATGGTCAAGCAAGGCACGCCGGTCGAGACCGTGATGGCCGCGATCTTCGGCGTCGTGATGGCCGGGTCGTTCGTCGAGATGGGCGTATCGCGCATCCTGCCGTTCGTGAAGCGCCTGATCACGCCGCTCGTCACCGGCATCGTCGTGCTGCTGATCGGCCTCACGCTGATCAAGGTCGGCCTCATCAGCATGGGCGGCGGCTTTGGCGCGATGGCGAAGGGCACCTTCGCGAGCGCGGAGAACCTGACACTGTCCGGCCTCGTGCTCGGCACGATCATCCTGCTGAACCGCGTGCCGATCGTGTGGGTCCGCAGCACCGCGCTCGTCATCGCGCTCGTCATCGGCTATCTCGCGGCCGCGTTCCTCGGCCGCCTCGACTTCACCGGCATGCACCAGGCCGCGCTGTTCCAGGTGCCGACGCCGCTGCACTTCGGCATCGGCTTCTCGTGGTCGCTGTTCGTACCGATGCTGATCATCTACCTCGTCACGTCGCTCGAAGCGATCGGCGACGTCACGGCCACCAGCAAGATTTCGAGCGAGCCGGTCGAAGGCCCGGTGTGGATGCAACGGATCAAGGGCGGCGTGCTCGTCAACGGCGCGAACTCGCTGCTGGCCGGCGTGTTCAACACGTTCCCGAGCTCGGTGTTCGCGCAGAACAACGGCGTGATCCAGATTACCGGCGTCGCCAGCCGCCACGTCGGCATCTGGATCGCGGGGATGCTCGTGGTGCTCGGCCTGTTCCCGGTCGTCGCCGGCGTGCTGCAGGCCGTGCCGGAGCCCGTGCTCGGCGGCGCGGCGATGGTGATGTTCGGTGCGGTGGCCGCGTCGGGCATCAACATCCTCTCGGGCGTCCATCTCGATCGTCGCGCGCTGCTGATCATCGCCGTGTCGCTCGCGCTCGGCCTCGGCGTGTCGCAGGTGCCGGACATCCTCAACAGCCTGCCGCACGCACTGAAGAACGTGCTGGAATCGGGCGTGGCAACGGGCGGCATCTGCGCGCTCGTGATGAACTGGTTCCTGCCGGAAAAGAAGTAACCGGATGAACCGCACGACGCGTGGCGCGCCTGACGGGCCGCACCGCGCGTCGTACCGGTCGGCACCCGCAACGCCCGGTGCAGGCTGCTCGATCAACGCATCGCCCACCGGCCGATTCCGGTCACGCCACCCGTCGCCCCGATGACACTCGGGGCCGCGTCCCCCTCAAAACCGCTCGTCCGCGATCGCCGGCATCACCAGTTCCCGTACGAACGCCGCATCGGACAGATGCAGCAGCGTACGCACGACAGCCACCACGTCGTGAACGGGCACCAGCCCGCCATCGCCGCGCGCCGCGGCCTCTTCGACCGGAACGGACAACGCATCGTCGGTGTTCAGGTTGCCGAGTTGCAGGCACGTGACGGCCAGCCGGCTGCCTCTGAATCCTTCGCGCAACGCATCGGCCACGCCGTTCAGCGCGAACTTCGACGCACCGAACGCGACTTCCGGCCGCCCGCTTTGCCGAAGCGCGGACGTCGAACCGGTCAGGATGACTTGAGGCTTGCGTGATTGCAGCAAGCGCGGCACCAGGCGCTTGAGCAGCAGCAGCGTGGCCGTGATGTTGACGTTCACCAGATCGACGATCGCGTCGTCCGGCTCGTCCAGGAACGCATAGTCGCGCGTGAAGGCTGCCGCCTCCCAGATGCCCACGTTGCAGATCAGCACATCGAACGCGGACGGTGCGGCCTGCGCAATGTGCGCGGCGGCTTCGGCAGGCGACGCCATGTCGGCCTCGATCCACTGAAGCTCGACACCCGGCGGCAACGTCACTGCGTCAGGACGCCTGCGCGATACGCCGATGACGGTGTCGCCGGCACGGCAAACGCCTTCAACGAACGCACGGCCCAGCCCTCTGCTGGCGCCGACAATCATGATTCTCATGGCGGGTTTCCCGATGGTCGTCGCGACCCACGTTACCGGCGGCCGCGTTTGAGCGCGCCGTATCGGGCTCCCTGCGGGGCCGGCTCGCAGGGAAAGCGCGTACGGACAGTCCGGCGATCGTAACGTATGGCGGCGGTGCGACGCGGCATATCCCCAATAGTCGCAAGGGCGTCCGGCCCGGCCGGTACACGCCATGTGTCCCGCACCCCACCCTGCACGTTCGACGTGTCTCCGGACAATCGGCCGCGTGTCGACGGCGATCAAACGTCAAACCCGGTCAGGCCGGCTTGGCCGATCGTTTTGTGCTGGTTAGAATCACTATATGTCCCAAGCCCCCGCACCCACCAACGCCCCCGAAGCGAGCGCCGTCCCGGTCAAGGAACGCGCGACCGTCGTCTGCTACCGCGGCGAACAAGTCTTGCTCGTTGCCCGCGCGGCGTCGCGCTGGGCCCTTCCGGGCGGCACGATCAAGCGCGGGGAAACGCCGCTCGAAGCCGCACATCGCGAATTGTGCGAAGAAACCGGCATGACCGGCCAGCATCTCGTCTACTCGATGCAGTTCACCGGGCTCGCCAAGATCCATCACGTGTTCTTCGCGGAAGTCGGCCCGGACCAGACGCCGCAAGCGAACAACGAGATCGAGAAATGCAAGTGGTTTCCGATCGACAGCGTCGACAGGTTGCGCGCCAGCATTCCGACGAAGCGAATCGTCGAACTCGTTTACCAACACGAAATCACCAAGGCGTAGCGCGTGACGGGCACGCGCTACCATGAGCCGGCGGGCCGGTCCGGATCATCCTGCGTGGATCAGCGCGCGCGAGCGCTCAGTGCGAGCGCCTTCTTCGCAACTCGTGCGTGGAATAGACGACCAGGAAAATTCCTAGCATCGCAACACCGGACGCCATGAAGTCGTTCGCGCTTCCCGAGCTTTGCAGGGACTTCGGGAAAATGCCGAGACTCAATCCTGCGACAGCAAGAAGCAATCCTGCAGCCACGCCCCAGATCGGTCCGGCGGTCTTTTCGATTTTAGTTTTCATACAGCACCCGTCTACGGTCATTACCTGAACGGTATCGGCAAGGGACGCCGCGTCTACCTTCAGTGATTCCACTATAGCCCGGAAAAAATTCGCAAACTTTTAGTGCTTTTCCCGATCAAGTTTCGCCCGTCGCATTCGCTGGCACTACCGCGCTTCATTTTCATTCGATGCCGTGACAACCAGCGAAAAGGCATGTCGATCCGCGCCGGTCATTCATTCCAGCGTCAATTCGGCGGCAAGCCGGTTCTGCCGACCACGAACCACGTGCGGAATTCGCCCATCCCTTTCGCCGCGATCAAGCCACGCTCCTCGAAGACGAACGCTTCACCGAGCATGGCTCGTGTCGCATCCGTCACCTGCACACGCCCGGCGACGCCCTGCGATTCCATCCTGCTCGCGAGATTGACGGCCGCCCCCCACAGGTCGTAGATGAACTTGCGCTTGCCGATCACGCCGGCCACGACCTCGCCGCTGTTGATGCCGATTCGCAATTTCAGGTTGCAGTGTCTGGCCGCGTTGAAACGGGCCAGCGCATCGATCATGTCGAGTGCCATGTGGGCGGCCCGCGTCGCGTGATCCGCAGCAGGAACGGGCAGCCCCGCGGCCGCCATGTACGCGTCGCCAATCGTCTTGATCTTCTCGAGGCCGCAGTGGTCGGCAATGGTGTCGAAGCCGGTAAAGATTTCGTTGAGCATTTCGACGAGCTGCTCGGGACGCATGCCGGCCGAGAAGCCGGTGAAATCCACGATGTCCGCGAACAATACCGACACGTCGGCGAAGCGGTCCGCGATCACTTCCGGAAAACTCCCGGCGATATCGTCGAGATGCACCTTCAGCCGCTCGGCGATCGGATACGGCAACATATTGAGCAGCAGCCGCTCCGACACCTTCTGCTCGGCCACGACCTTCGCATACAGGCTCTGCAATTCGCTGCTCTGCCGGCGAATCAGCACATGGCTCGCCTCCACCTCCCGCACCTTCTGCTCGAGCGCGTCACCGCGCTTGCGCAACTCCCGGTGCAGCAACCGGACTTCCAGCATGTTGCGAACCCGCATCAACACTTCCGCCAGATCGAATGGCTTGCTGATGAAGTCCTTCGCACCGGCCTGCAACGCGCGCAGCTTGTGAGCCGGCTGCGCGGTGATCACGATGACCGGGAGATAGCTGTCCGCCTCGAGCGATTTCAGGCTTTCCATGACCTGGAAACCGTCCGTGCCGGGCATCTGCAGATCGAGCAGGATCAGATCGTAGGGGTGCCGGCGATGAAGGTCGTGGACGACGGATGCATCCGCTGTCGATTCGACGCGCGCGTACCCCGCCCGGCGCAGGATCTGCTCGAGAAGCAGGATATTGGCCTCCAGATCATCGACGACCAGGATCCGGGCGTCGAGAATCGCTGACGAATCGATCATGGTTCCAGCCCTGACGACCTGTCCACACTATTTCCGCGCCGTCGCAAGCGCAATGGCTTCAACCAGCGCGCGCATGAACGGGGCGATCTTGATCGGCTTGACCAGATAGCGGAAGAAACCCGCCGCCAGGCCTTCCTCGACGTCATGCGGCATCGCATTCGAACTGAGCGCGACGACCGGAATGTCCGCCGTCTCGGGATACTTGCGCAACAGGCCGAGCGCTTCGATCCCGCTGATGTCGGGCAGGTTGATGTCCATCACGATCACCCGCGGCTGCACGCTGCGCGCCAGCTCCACGCCAAGCCGGCCCGTCGGGGCACCGAGCATGCGCAGGTCCGCGCGCCTCGCGATCAGTTGCTCGACAAGCTTCAGGTTGGCCGGATTGTCCTCGATATAGAGCACGGTATGCACGGACGCCCCGGCTGCATCGTTGCCGGTCCCGCCCGAGGCCGGCGTGTCGGGCTGTGTGGCACGTGTCGCCGCCATTTCCGGCGCAAGCGCCGAATCCAGCTCGATCCAGAAGACACTCCCCTTTCCGGGCGTACTGTCGACCCCGATGCCGCCACCCATCAACTCCATCAGCCGCTTCGCGACCACCAGGCCGATGCCCGTGCCCTCTTCGGGGCCGGCTTCCTGTCCCAGGCGGTTGAACGGCTGGAAAAGCCTGCCCACCTGCTCCGGAGACAGGCCCGGCCCCGTGTCACTGACACTCACGCGAACCCGACCCGGCACGGGCGCGCTGCAGGTGACGTCGACCGTGCCCGACGGGCAGTTGTATTTGACCGCGTTCGACAGCAGATTGATCAGCACCTGCTTGACGCGCGTGCGGTCGGCGCGAACATGGCATCGCGTCTCGCCCTGCGGAAAGGTCATCCGGATACCCCGTTGCCGCGCCTGCGTCACGATCATCGAATCGCACTCTCGCAGGACGTCGTCCAGCGATACGGATTCGGGCGAGATTGCCACTTGCCCTGCGTCGATCTTCGCGAGATCGAGCACGTCGTTGATCAGTTCGAGCAGATGCCATCCTGCCCGCAGGATCTGGTCGATGCTCGCCTGTTGCGACGGGGTTGGCGGTGGAGAATCGGTCGCCATCAATTGAGCGAACCCGAGGATCGCATTGAGCGGGCTGCGCAGCTCGTGGCTCATGCTGGACAGGAAGTCCGATTTCGCGCGGTTGGCCCGCTCGGCCGCGGCAAGGGCTTGCTTGCGGTCGTCGATGTCGGTGACTGTGCCTACCCACTTCACGATATTGCCGTTCGCATCCTTCAACGGCGACGCACGTTCCAGGTGCCATCGATACGTGCAATCGGACGCTCGCCAGATGCGCATTTCGATTTCGTATTCAGTCCCGCTTGCAATCGCGCGCTCCCAGTGCGCGACTTCGGCTTGCACGTCATCCGGATGGATCGTCGACATCCAGTTCCACCCCTCCACTTGAGCAAACCCCAGCTCCGTATACTTTTCGATCCGGCGATTGACATAGTCGACCGAGCCGTCAGGCCCGGCCGTCCATACGATGTGGGGTATCGCATCGGCAAACGACCTGAAACGGCGCTCGGTGTCGTCGACTTCGGTTTCCGGACAAGCGCGATTCGTCGATACGAGCGGTTGTGTCATGATGCAACCCCAAATCAAACACCGCAGCAACTGTGACGAAGCCACTGAACCCCGTGGGCACGAGTTTGGGTGCTTCCAGGATCAGAAGCGATCCGTCTAACGACATTCGACTGCGAGTCCATCCGGGCGCATTGCCATGTCGCGGCCCTCAGCATCTCGCAAGCATTAACAATGCGCCAAGTACGAGGCAGTGTGCAAGCGCGCGCGGATCCACGCTTCCGTTGCTTCACGGAACGCTACGTCGATATCCGGCGATATATCGAGCGACGATCTGCACGGCTGCTCGCTCGGCGCGAGGACGGGATCGATCAGGTCTCCGACAGAGTCTCGGTACCCGACGGCCGGTTTCCGCACCCCGTGGTTCGCGATCTGCCCATCCCGGCCACTGCCATCCGGGTCATGACCCGGCGTCACCTCGTTCGGAAACCGCAGTGCGCTGCGTCGACGCAACTGTCGCCAACCCTGTCGCCCCCACCCGCAAACCCACATTGCTACCCATGCTTCACGAGGA
This sequence comes from Burkholderia sp. Ac-20384, assembly GCF_017104605.1. Classification (NCBI taxonomy): domain Bacteria; kingdom Pseudomonadati; phylum Pseudomonadota; class Betaproteobacteria; order Burkholderiales; family Burkholderiaceae; genus Burkholderia; species Burkholderia sp. Ac-20384. The sequence continues at coordinate 15,778 of NZ_JAAGPE010000076.1, forward strand.
CAATGCGCGGGACGTCAACGGTAGTCGCAAGCGCACCGCGCTCATGAATCACGCTGAAATAAAGGATAGAGAGGGTGTCTGCGGAAGCTATCGGAATATCGGATAGCCTTGACTGGCGGAAGGCAGCAGGAGTCGAACCTACCCGGGAGTGTCTGACACCCCCAACCGGGTTTGAAGCCCGGCCGTACCACCGGATACGAATGCCTTCCGTGGAGAAAAGAATCAAAAGAACAACGAGCGCCTACGCCTGAATACCCGCCCAACCGCTGTCAGGCCGCAGGAGGTGAAGATCGCGGTGGAAGCGAGTATACCCAACCCGGTCGAAGAACTCGAGAATCTGGATCGCGCGCTTGCGGCCGAGCCCCGTCGCGTCGCGGAACGTCGCGGCATCGAGCCCGCTGTCGCGCGACGTCGCGAGATGCGCAACCAGCTCCGCAAGCTCGCGCACGACGTCCGCGTGATAGAACAGGTCGCGCACGACCTGGTGCACGTCCCCGCGGCGCGCAAGCTTGCGCAGCAAGGTCCGCACCGCGTCCTCGGCCGCGCCCGTGTCGCGGGCCAGGTCGCGCACCCACGGCGGATCGAAGCGCCCCGCGTGAATCAGCGGCAGCAGTTGCTGCGCCAGCGCCTCCTCGCGCGGCTCGAGGCTCACCGAATGCGACGGCAGGTGCAGCCACGGCCCGCTTCGCGCGACTTCGCCGCCGGCCACCAGCGCGTCGACAAGCGCGCGCCACAGCGCATCGCCGGCGAGCGGCGCAGCCATCCGCCGCAAGCGGGCGGCGTCGAGCCCCTGCTCGTCGGGCATGCGCTCGTGATACGCACGCAGCGTATCGATCGCCCGCGTCTGCAACGCACGCCAGTGCGCCTGGGCAATTACCGCGCCGTCGTTCGACGCGGCATCGCGCTGCCCGATCGCCAGCGCGTCTTCCGGCAGCGCCAGCGCATTCGGCGCGAAACCCGTCAGATGCGTGAGCATCGCGCGCGGGATGCCGAGCGGCGCCTGTGCGAGCAGCGCATCGAGACGGCCTTCGTCGAGCCATTCGGCCAGCGCGTCGAGCCAAGCGCGGCGCTGGGGCGTACGACGCTTGCGCGCCGGGCCAAACGGGTCGAGCACGCGACCGCCGCCAACCGTGCGCGTCGCCTGCGGATTGCGGACGATGAACCGGTCGCCCGGCAGCGCAAACACCGGCTCGTCGAATACCAGTTGCACGCGCATCCGCTGGCCGGCCGCGAGCGTGTCGCCGTCGAGCAACGCGACATGCGCGACGCGATGCAGCGTGCCGAGATGCACGTGCAGCGGCGCCCAGTGCGTCAGCGTGAGCCCCGCCTCCGCGAGCAGCGTCAGGTCGACGTCGAGACGCGGCGACGTCGCGACGAGCCGCGCATCGGCGACGGTATCTCCTCGCTCGACATCGGCCTTGTCGACCCCGGCCAGATTCAGTGCGCAACGCTCGCCTGCGCGGCCGGCCTCGACCGGCCGGTTCTGCGCATGGATGCTGCGCACGCGCGCCGCGCCGCCCGTGCGCACGATCGCGAGCGTGTCGCCGGTCGCGACGCGGCCGGCAAACGCGGTGCCCGTCACGACGGTGCCCTGCCCCGCGAGCGTAAACACGCGATCGACCGCGAGCCGGAACAGCCCGTCGTCGCGTCGGGCACGCCACGCGATCGCTGCATCAGCCAGGTAGCGCTTCAACGCGGCGACGCCCGGATCGTCCACAGCCGTCGCACGCGTTTCGAAAATCGGCACGCCGGCGAGCGTCGAGTCGTTCAGCCACGCGGCGATCTCGTCACGCACTTCGGCCACGCGCGCGGCGTCGACGCGATCGCACTTCGTCAGCGCGACGGCGCCATGCGTGACGCCAAGCAGTTGCAGGATCGCGAGATGCTCGCGCGTCTGCGGCATCACGCCGTCGTCGGCCGCGATCACCAGCAGCGCGAAATCGATCCCGCACGCGCCGGCCGCCATCGTATGAATCAGCTTCTCGTGGCCCGGCACGTCGATCAGGCCGAGCACGTCGCCATTGTCGAGCGGCGTATAAGCGTAGCCGAGTTCGATCGAGATGCCGCGCGCCTTCTCCTCCTTCAGGCGATCGGTGTCGACGCCCGTCAGCGCGCGCGCCAGCGTCGTCTTGCCGTGGTCGATGTGTCCGGCGGTACCGACGATCATGCAGCGGGCCCCGCGAGCGGCACGCATTGCGCGACGAATACCGCCTCGTCGGCAGCTTCGAGGCAGCGCAGGTCGAGCCGCAGCGCATTGTCGGCCACGCGGCCGATCACCGGGCGCGGCCATTCGCGCAGCCGTTTCTCGAGCTGCGCCAGCGCACGGCCGCCGCGCTTGCCGTCCGCCGTGCGCACGACGAGCCCGGCGCTCGGTAGCTGGTCGACCGGCAGCGCGCCGCTGCCGATCTGGCTGAACATCGGCTCGACCGTCACGTCGAAACCGCTGCCGAGCGCGGCCTGCAGCGCCGGACGCACGCGTTCGGCGGCATCGGCGATCTCGCGATGCGGGCGCGTCAGCAGGCGCAGCGTCGTGAGCCGGTCACGCAGGAACTCGGGTGACTGATAGAGGCGCAGCACCGGCTCGAGCGCCGCGAGCGTCAGCTTGCCGACGCGCAGCGCGCGCTTGAGCGGATGCTTCTTGATCTTCGCGATCAGCGCGCGATCGCCGACGATCAGGCCGGCCTGCGGCCCGCCGAGCAGCTTGTCGCCGCTGAACGTGACTACGTTTGCTCCGGCGGCGACGGTTTCCTGCACGGTCGTCTCGTGCGGCAGGCCCCATTGCGACAGGTCGGCGAGCGTGCCGCTGCCGAGATCGACGGCAACGGGCAGCCCGTGCTCGCGCGCGAGCGGCGCGAGTTCGGCAAGCGTCGCCTCCTTCGTGAAGCCGCTGATCGCGTAGTTGCTGCAGTGCACCTTCATCAGCAGCGCGGTGCGCGGGCCGATTGCGTCCGCGTAGTCGCGCAGATGGGTGCGGTTGGTCGTGCCGACTTCGCGCAGCTTGGCGCCCGCGCGGCTCATGATGTCGGGGATGCGGAATGCGCCGCCGATCTCGACCAGCTCGCCGCGCGACACGACGACTTCCCGCTTCGTCGCCAGCGCCGACAGTGTCAGCAGCACGGCCGCCGCATTGTTGTTGACGACGGTCGCGGCTTCCGCGCCCGTCAGTTCGCACAGCAGATCGTCGATCAGATCGTCGCGATCGCCGCGGCGGCCTGTGGCAAGGTCGAATTCGAGGTTGACCGGCCGCGTGAGCACGTCGACCACCGCGCGCACCGCCTCGTCGGGCAACAGCGCGCGCCCGAGGTTCGTGTGCAGCACGGTGCCGGTCAGGTTGAACACGGCGCGCACCGCGCCCGCGCTCTGCGCGGCCAGCGTGCGCGCGACAGCCGCGGCGATGCGCGGCTCGTCGAGCGGTTCGGCCGCAGCCGGATCGTGTTGCGCGGCGGTACGCCAGCGGTCGAGCTCGGCACGCACCGCGTTCAGCACGCGCGTACGGCCGTAATCGGCGAGCAGCGGTTGCAGCGGCGCCGACGACAGCACGCGCTCGACCGACGGCACGCGTGCCAGCACGGCATTCAGTTCATTCAAACCGGGTTCGGTCACGTCGGGGTGGCTCCAGTCTCATGCTTCGCAGCGGGCCGGCGCCGGCGCTCGCGCACCGCCCCGGCCCCTGCCGTCAATCCGCGTCCCGCGAAACATCCGGCCACAGCAGCGGGTTCGGCGAACTACGCTGGTAACCGGCTTCGTTCATCAGCAGGTCGAGCGTGAGACTCGCGAGATCGTCCGCCAGCGGCTCGAACTCGTAGTCCTTCTCCTGATAGCCGATCTTGCGATAGGTCTTGCACTCGTCGCACGATTCGGCCTTGACGGCTTCGCTGCCGCCTTCGATCCCGTGATACGCGATGCCCTTCGTCGAATCGCAGTGCGAGCACTTCGTGCGCACCATGTGCCACTCGGTCGTGCACAGCCCGCATTGCAGGAAACGGTAGCCCTGGTACTGGCCGCCGACCCGCACGACGCTCGCGACCGGATGCGTGCCGCACACGGGGCACAGCCCCGGCTGGTCGAGATACGGGACGTCGGCCGGCGCAACGCGGCTGGCGAGGTCCGTCCAGGCGACCTGCAGCGCGGCCATCAGGAACGGCGCGGTGGCCGGGTCGACTTCGGCGAAACGCAGCGCGAGGATCGCGTCGGCTTGCGCGTCGAGTTCGGCAGGCGCCATCAGGCGGAGCCGGTCGAGCAGCTTCGCGAGCTGCGGGTTGACGAGCCCGGCGCCGTCGACGCGGTCGAGCAGTTCGTACAGCACGGCACGCCAGCGCGGATCGCGCTCGCCGTCGAGCGCCGGCACGAGCGGCATCGAATGCTCCTGCGCACGCGCGATCGCTTCCTTCGACGGCAGCGGCAGGTCGAGCGTTTGCAGTGTCGCGTGCTGCGCATCGGCGACGGTGGCCATCAGCCGCAGGTAGCCGCTGATCGGGTTCAGGTCGGCCAGCTTGCGCAGCCGCGCGGCGCGCGCCGAGAACACGGTGGCGCGCTCCGGCAGGCGAAAGCGCGGGATGGCCGATTGATCGAGTGCCGAGATCTCGGTCGGTTCAAGGATGCGTTGTGTCACAAAAATGTCTTCCAAATAAACAAGCGCCGACAGGTCGGCGCTTCAGGCGGTTCCGACGGCTGACGGGCCGGCCCGCCGCGATCGGCGAGCCGCCCCGCTCCGGTGCGTTATTTCACGCTTTCACGGAACCACTTCGGGTGATGCTTGCGAGCCCAGCCCAGCGTGACGGTGCCGCGCACCATCGCGCCGATCGAGCCCTTCACCCACAACGCCGCGTAAATGTGCACGATGATGCTCGCGATCAGCACGAAGGCCGCCACGGCATGCACGACAGCGGCCGCGCGGATCACCCCGATCGGGAAGTAGAACGAGAAGTAGCGCCGCCAGATCACGACTCCCGACAGCAGGAGCAGCAACAGGCACGCCACCAGCGTAAAGAATAGCAGCTTCTGTCCGGCGTTATAGCGCCCGACAGGCGGCAGCTTGTCTTCCTGGTTGGTCAGCACGTCGCCGATCTGCTTGAGCCACTGCCGGTCGTCCGCGTCGAGCGCGTTGTGATGCCAGAAGCGCACCACCAGGATCGCGAACGACACGAACATCACGAGGCCGACGAACGGATGCAGGATCCGCGTCCACTGGCCGCCGCCGAACAGCGCGGTCAGCCAGAACATCGACGGATGGAACAGCGCGAGCCCGGACAACGCGAGCAGCACGAACGTGATCGCGGTGATCCAGTGGTTCGTGCGCTCGTTCGCCGAGTAGCGGACGATCAGGTTGGGGTCGTCGTGATTCATTTCGCGTCCTCCTTGATGCGTCGCGCCTCGTCGCGCGCGGCTTGTTCCTCTTCGTCGCTCACCTCGTTCGGACCGACCCGGACATAGTGGAAGAACCCGGCAAGCGCGGTCAGCGCGATGCCGGCCACCGCGAGCGGTTTCGCGATGCCCTTCCACAGCTTCACCATCGGGCTGATCGACGGATTGTCGGGCAGCCCGTGGTACAGCGACGGCTTATCGGCGTGGTGCAGCACGTACATCACGTGCGTGCCGCCGACGCCCTGCGGGTCGTACAGCCCCGCATGCTCGAAGCCACGCTCCTTCAGGTCCTCGATCCGCTCGGCCGCGTGCTGCTTCATGTCCTCCTTGGTGCCGAACACGATCGCGCCCGTCGGGCAGGTCTTCACGCAGGCCGGTTCCTGGCCGACCGCGACGCGGTCGGAACAGAGCGTGCACTTGTACGCGCGATGATCCTTCTTCGAGATCCGCGGAACGTTGAACGGGCAGCCGGTCACGCAATAGCCGCAACCGATGCAGTTCTCCTCGTGGAAATCGACGATCCCGTTGTTGTACTGCACGATCGCGCCCGGCGACGGACACGCCTTCAGGCAGCCCGGATCCTCGCAGTGCATGCAGCCGTCCTTGCGGATCAGCCACTCGAGGTCGCCCGCCGGGTTCTCGTATTCGGAGAACCGCATGACCGTCCACGAATGCTCGGTCAGGTCGGCCGGGTTGTCGTACACACCGACGTTGGTACCGACTTCGTCGCGCAGGTCGTTCCACTCCATGCACGCCGTCTGGCATGCCTTGCAGCCGATGCACTTCGATACGTCGATCAGCTTCGCGACACTCCCGGTCACCGGTTCGCGCACCGTGGGCGGTGGCGTCGTGGTGGCCGAGACGCGCTTGATATCCAGCGATTGCAATGCCATCTCTTTCCCCTTACGCCTTTTCGACCTTCACCAGGAACGACTTGAATTCCGGTGTATAGGAGTTGCCGTCGCCCACGGACGGAGTCAGGGTATTGGCGAGATAGCCGGGCTTCGTCAGACCCTTGAAGCCCCAGTGCAACGGGACGCCGACCGTCTGGACCTTCTTGCCGTCGACCGTCAACGGCTTGATCCGCTTCGTGACGAGGGCGACCGCGATGATGTAGCCGCGCTTGGACGACACCTTCACGCGCTCGCCATGCGCGACGCCGACTTCCTTCGCGAGGTCTTCGCCGATCTCGACGAATTGCTCGGGCTGGATGATCGAGTTCAGCCGCGCATGCTTGGTCCAGTAGTGGAAATGCTCGGTCAGCCGATACGTCGTCGCCACGTGCGGGAAATCCGCCACCTTGCCGAACGACGCGCGGTCGTCCGGGAACACGCGGGCAGCCGGGTTGTTCAGCGCCTGCGGGTTGTTCGGGTGCAGCGGGTTCGCGTCGAGCGGCGTCTCGAACGGCTCGTAGTGCTCGGGGAACGGACCTTCGTTCATCCCCGCCCGTGCGAAGAAGCGCGCGACGCCTTCCGGGTTCATGATGAACGGCCCCATCCCGTTTTCGGGCGATTCGTCCACCTTGAAGTCCGGCACGTCGACCCCCTTCCACGCGCTGCCGTTCCAGCCGATCAGCTTGCGGGTCGGGTCGAACGGCTTGCCGGCGACGTCGCACGACGCGCGGTTGTACAGGATCCGCCGGTTCGCCGGCCACGCCCACGCCCAGTTCAGCGTCTGGCCGATGCCGGTCGGGTCGGAGTTGTCGCGCCGCCCCATCTGGTTGCCGGCCTGCGTCCAGGCGCCGCAGAAGATCCAGCAGCCGCTCGCGGTCGTGCCGTCGTCCTTCAACTGCGCGAACGCGGCCAGCTGCTCGCCCTTCTTCACGAGCGTCTTGGCCGGATCCTTCGGATCGGGCAAATCGGCGAGCGCCTTCCCGTTGAACTCCATGGCAAGCTCTTCGGGTGTCGGGCTTTCCGGGTTCGCGTACGGCCAGGTCAGGTTGACGATCGGATCCGGATACTTGCCGCCGTCCGTCTGGTACATCTTGCGCATGCGCAGGAACAGCCCCGACATGATCTCGAGGTCGCTCCTCGCCTCGCCCGGCGGCTCCGCGCCCTTCCAGTGCCATTGCAGCACGCGGCTCGAACTCACGAGCGAACCGTTTTCCTCCGCAAAGCACGTGGTCGGCAGACGGAACACCTCGGTCTGGATCTTCGACGAATCCACGTCGTTGTAGTCGCCGTGATGCTTCCAGAACTCGGAGGTTTCGGTCGCGAGCGGATCCATGATCACGAGCCACTTCAGCTTCGCGAGGCCGGCTGCCGTCTTCACCTTCGACGGCGATGCCGCAAGCGGGTTGAAGCCCTGGCAGATGTAGCCGTTCATCTTGCCGGCATTCATCAGCTCGATCACCTGCAGCAGGTCGTACTGCTTGTCCAGCTTCGGCAGGTAGTCGTAGCCCCAGTTGTTCTCGGCGGTCGCCGCGTCGCCCCACCAGGACTTCATGAAGCTGACGTGGAAGGCCTTGTAGTTCTTCCAGTAGCTCAACTGGTTCGGCCGCAGCGGCAGCTGCACGCGCTTCTTGATGTAACCGTCGAAATCCTGCTCGGCCTGCATCGGCAGCGTCATGTAGCCCGGCAGCAGGTTCGACATCAGCCCGAGGTCGGTCAACCCCTGGATGTTCGAGTGGCCGCGCAGCGCGTTCATCCCGCCGCCGGCGATGCCGATGTTGCCGAGCAGCAGCTGCACCATCGCACCGGTGCGGATGATCTGCGCGCCGATCGAGTGATGCGTCCAGCCGAGCGCGTACAGCACCGTGCCGGCGCGGCCGGGAACGGCGGTGGTCGCGAGCATCTCGCACACCTTCAGGAACTTCTCCTTCGGCGTGCCGCAGACCTGCTGGACCATGTCCTGCGTATAGCGCGCGTAGTGCTGCTTCAGCAGGTTGTACACGCAACGCGGATGCTGCAGCGTCGGGTCGACCTTCACGAAGCCGTCGTCGCCGCGCTCGTAGTCCCAGCTCGATTTGTCCGGGTACGCGTGCTTCTCCGCGTCGTAGCCGGAATAGATGCCGTCGTTGAACGCGAAATCCTCGCGCACGATGAACGAGAAGTCCGTGTAGTTCTTCACGTACTCATGCTGGATCTTGTCGTTCGTCAGCAGATAGTTGATGACGCCGCCCAGGAAGACGATGTCGGTGCCGGTGCGGATCGGCGCGTAGTAGTCGGCCACCGAGGCCGTACGCGTAAAGCGCGGGTCGACGACGATCAGCCGCGCCTTGCGGTGCGCCTTCGCCTCCGTTACCCACTTGAAACCGCACGGATGGGCCTCGGCTGCATTGCCGCCCATCACGAGAATCACGTCCGCGTTCTTGATGTCGACCCAATGGTTCGTCATCGCTCCACGGCCAAACGTCGGGGCAAGACCTGCCACCGTCGGGCCATGTCAGACACGCGCCTGATTGTCGAATGCGAGCATCCCGAGACTGCGGACCGTCTTGTGCGTCAGGTAGCCGACCTCGTTGCTGCCTGCCGACGCGGCCAGCATGCCGGTGGTCAGCCAGCGGTTGACCTTCGCACCGTCCTCCGCCGTCTCGACGAAATTCGCGTCGCGGTCGGTCTTCATCAGCTTCGCGATGCGGTCGAGCGCGTCATTCCACGAGATCGGTTCCCACTTGTCCGAGCCGGGCGCACGATACTCGGGGTGCGTCAGGCGGCTCGGGCTGTGGATGAAGTCGATCAGGCTCGCGCCCTTCGGGCACAGCGTGCCGCGATTGACGGGATGGTCGGGATCGCCTTCGATGTGGATGATGCTCGGCTGGGCGTTTTTCGCGCCGTCTCCGAGGCTGTACATGAGGATGCCGCAACCCACTGAACAGTAAGGACAGGTGTTGCGCGTTTCGACTGTGCGCGCCAGCTTGTACTGTCGGACTTCGGCAAGCGCTTCGGATGGAGAGAAGCCCATCAGGGCTAGACTCGATCCGGCAAGCGACGTAGCCGTCACCTTCAGGAACTGGCGCCGGGACATTTGTAGCATGGCTGGTCTCGGCGTTATTGTGGGGGTGGGGAAACTGAAAGGAATTATAGACAGTTCGCGCAACTATGTTCGAATCCTCGGATCAATACTGAATTGTCTGATTACCAACGATGATCCGCGTTCCGCGCGCCACCGAACCGTCATGAAACGACAGATCACCTCCGAAGCCACCCGTCTCGCGCAACAACAGGCCAACTGGGCCCTCACCGCGTTCAGGCGCTTCTCGTCCGACCGCTGCTCCGCGATGGCCGCGGGCATCGCATTTTTCTCCGCGTTTTCGCTCGCGCCGATGCTCGTGATGGTGATCGCGGTGGCCGGCTGGTTCTACGGCGACGATGCCGCGCGCGGCCAGGTGTTCGAACAGGCGCACCAGCTGATCGGCGACGACGCGGCGGCCAGCATCCAGACGATCGTGCAGAACGCGCACCGCGCGGGCGAGCGCGGCGGCCTGGCCACCTTGATCTCGTTCGCCGCGCTCGCGATCGGCGCGTCGGCCACCTTCGCGTCGCTCAGCGCCGCGCTCAGCGTGATCTGGCCTGCCACCGAGAACCGCTGGTCGAGCATGCTCGGGCTCGTGCGCGTGCGGCTGATCTCGTTCGGGCTCGTGCTCGGTGTCGCATTCCTGCTGATCGTGTCGCTCGTGCTCGACACCGCGATCACGTTCGTCGGCACCTGGCTGCTGGGCAATTCGCCGTATGTGATCGTCACGAACCTCGTGCAGTTTTTCGTCGGCATCGCGGTGCTCGCGGCCGCGTTCGCGTCGTTGATGAAATTCCTGCCCGATGCGCGCGTCGCGTGGCGCGACGCCGCGATCGGCGGCATCGTGTCCGCGATCCTGTTCTCCGGCGGCAAGAAGCTGTTCGCGCTGTACCTCGCGCACGCAGGCACCGCAAGTGCATTCGGCGCAGCCGGATCGTTCGCGGTCCTGCTGATGTGGTTGTACTTCTCCGCGATCGTGCTGCTGCTCGGCGCGGAATTCGCGGCAGCACGCGGCAACGCGCATCGGCTCGCGGGTACCGCCGCACCGAGCGCTTCTGCACAAACCGATCGCCCCGCCGATCGCACGCGCGACGACTGACTCGCCCTTTCGCACCGTCGCGGCACGCCCCCCTCACACGCGTCCGCCGCTTTGCAACCACGCTGCCTACAGCGCATTCGCGCGGTGTTGACACGTTCTTTGCATGCGCGCGCATCCGTTGCTGCAACCGCAAACGTTTGCAAGCTTCCGTTTCCGTGCGGCAACGGGCCCAAACAGGGGTCCTGCCGCGATACGCATCAACTATCGAAACAATCGCACTGCAGCAAATGTCAACTTTTTCAAAAACAGAAACAGTCGTTAATGTGCTTGATATATATAGACTTTTTCTCGCTGTTACCTTTTCGAGACACTTTATTTTTTAAGCTTTCTTGCGCCGATGGCACTGAGCTATTCTCCAATCCGCAACAAATAACGATGAATCACTTGCGTGGAGATACTCAACGATGAAGAAACTCGCTCTCTCGACCCTCTCGCTCGCCCTGCTGGGTGCCGCTGGCGCTGCACAAGCTCAATCGAGCGTGACGCTTTATGGCGTGATCGACACGTCGATCACCTATGTTCATGGCAATGACGGTCAAGGTAACAATTCGTGGTCGATGGGTAGTGGCAACCTGCAAGGCAGCCGTTTCGGCCTGAAGGGTTCCGAGGACCTCGGTGGCGGCCTGAAGGCGATCTTCCAGTTGGAAAACGGCTTCAACTCGGCATCGGGCGCACTGGGCCAAGGTGGTCGCATGTTCGGCCGCCAGGCATTCGTCGGCCTGCAAAGCAACCAGTACGGTACGGTCACGCTGGGTCGTCAGTATGACCCGCTCGTCGACCTGGTTCAGGCAGTCACGGCTGACAACTACTTCGGCAGCGTGTTCGCCACGCCGGGCGACGTCGACAACAACGACAACAGCCTGCGCGTCAGCAATGCAGTGAAGTACACGTCGCCGGTCTGGGCAGGCCTGCAAGTCGAAGCTCTGTACGCATTCGGCGGTGTTGCCGGCGCAACCGGCAGCGGCCAGACGTGGGCAGCAGCAGCAGCCTACAACAACGGCCCGCTCGGCCTGGCAGCTGGCTACTTCCACGCCAACAACTCGTCGCCGCTGGGCGCGGGTGGCCTGCGCTCCGGCTGGACCGGCTCGTCGGACGCGATCTTCGACGGCTCGGGCAGCTTCATCAACAACGCATACACGTCGTCGTCGTCGATCGGTATCGCACAAGTGGCCGGCCAGTACGCATTCGGCCCGGTGACGTTCGGTCTCGGCTACAGCAACGCGCAGTACAAGGCGGATGCGAACTCGGCGTTCGGCACGAACCAGAAGTACAACACGGGCCGTGCGTTCGTCACGTACCAGGCATCGGCACCGCTGCTGCTCGGCCTCGGCTACATCTACACGAAGGGTAGCGGCCAGACCGACGCCAAGTACCATCAGGTTTCGCTCGGCGCCGACTACTCGCTGTCGAAGCGTACCGACGTCTACCTGGTTGGTGCATACCAGCACGCAAGCGGCAAGAACGCAGACGGCAGCGATGCTCAAGCATCGGTCGGCTCGTACGGCATCGCCGGCAAGAGCTCGCAGGAAATCGTCGCACTCGGCCTGCGCCACAAGTTCTAAAAACGACGTATCCGGTGTGCATGGCGTCCCCGGACGCCTTGCCGCCGAACTGGAAAGCCAGTCATCGGTTTCGACCGTGGCTGGCTTTTTTTCGTCCGTCGCCAGCGGGCCGGCATGGCCTGCCCCCGCCGTCGGCCGACACCCGGGCACCCGATGCACGTCACCCGTCCGGCAGCGGCGCCTGGCGGCTGCAATGCGCCGGCAACACGATTTCCTGATGCAGGGCGCTCTCGCCATGTGCGCGCCGGACGACTACCATCCGCACTGTCGGTGCCATGGACCCGGTGCGACGGCCATTCGCCCCGGCGTGTCGATTTCGACCATCTTCATTCGTCGTATCGAGGTCGGCACGCGATTTGCGCCCCGGCCAATACAGACAGGAGATACGCCATGACGATTCAGAAGATCACGCCTTTCCTCTGGTACGCGGCGGAAGCCGAAGAAGCCGCCGCCTTCTATGCGGGCATCTTCCCGGATTCGCGCATCGTGCGCGTCACCGCGGTGCCCGGCACCGACGGCACGCGGATGGTGGAGTTCGAGCTGTTCGGCCAGCCGTTCTTCGCGATGAGCCACCCGCGCACCGACACGTTCAACCACGCGATTTCGCTGCTGGTCAGTTGCGCCGACCAGGCGGAACTCGATCGCTACTGGAACGCGCTGCTCGACAACGGCGGCACGGCCGACGCCTGCGGCTGGCTGAGAGACCGCTACGGCGTGTCGTGGCAGATCGTTCCGGAAACGCTGATCCCGATGGTGTCCGACCGGGACACGGTCAAGGCCACGCGCGTGGCGGCCGCGATGATGCAGATGATCAAGCTCGACGACGCCGCGCTGAAAGCCGCCTACGCCGGTACGGCGGGCTGACGAAACAGCACGACGCACAGCGCGTGCGCGATGACGCGCCGGGTCGCCGACCGGCGTCCGACTCGACCGCATGCGCGTGCGGCTGCCGCGCAAATGCCGACGATCTTCATCGGCGTCGCCCGCGAGCCGATCACGTGCGCGGCATCTGCCGCTACGTCGACAGCATCAATTCGACCGTTCGCCGCGCGTAGCCGATGAACGCAGCGAGAGGTTCGCCCGACAGGATCGCCGCCTCTTCCTCGCCGCCGAGATAGGCGGCACGCGCCGCCGCGACAACCGGCCGGTATGTTTCCGGCAGGCGCCCCAGCACCCATGTCGCAGCGACGTCCTTGGGCGCGATCCTGCCGGTCGCGGCGCTGTACCACATGCGCGCGAGCGCGAGCACCACGTTGCACGCGTCGCCGCGCCAGTCCGGTTCGGCATTCCACTGCGCAACGGTGGCCAATAGCGCGGCGACAAAATCCCGTGCGGGCACTTGCTCGAACAGCGCGGCCGCCGGCGGGCCGGCCAGCACGACACTGTGCTGCCGCACCTTGATCAACAGGATCGCCAGATCGTGATCGACGAGCGCCGGCTCGACGATGCCGGCTTCGAGGTCGCGACGCAGCCACTCGCCGAACTGCAGTTCGCGCCGCGCCGGGTGACGCCACGGCACGACTTCATCGTGCGCGACGACGGTCACTTCCAGTGCGCGCATGCCGTCGACGCGACCGGGCGGCGCCGACACCGCGAGCAGGTCGAGCATCAACGCGCGTCGCGTCGGCTCGTCGGGCCGGGCGGACACCGTCACCAGCAAGTCGACGTCGCTGCGCGGTTTCAGCCCGCCGTCGAGCGCCGATCCGAACAGGTGGATCGCCTTCAGCGTCGCGCCGAGATGCCGATCGATCGTGTCGCACGCGACGGCGACCTGGGCTGCGATTTCGTCGGGAATGAATTCAGTCACGATGCGTGTGCCTCGCAATGCGCACGCAACCGCCGCAGCGAGCGCGACGGGCAGCGGCGGATCCGCCGCATGCGCGGAAGAAGATTACCGTTCGTCATCGCGCGTGCGCGGCGCGTCTTCCGTCGTGCGTCACGCGTCGAACCCGACCTTCCGCCATTTCGCTGCTTCGCTGTCGCGCGATTTGCGCAGCGCAATAAAAATCCCCGCACGCTTTCGCGTACGGGGATCGTCGGACATCGCAACGGCTGCCGACATGCATTCGGCAACCGCTGCGCGGCATTACGCTGCCGCGTCCTTCAGCTTCTTCAGCGCACGTGCCTTCACGCGCACGCTGGCCGGCTTCGCCGGGAACCAACGCTCTTCGCCCGTGAACGGATCCTTGCCGAAGCGCTTCTTCTTCGCCGGCACGACTTGTGCCGTGATCTTCAGCAGACCCGGCAGCGTGAACTCGCCCGCGCCCTTCTTGTGGACCGAGCCCAGCACGACGTTCTCGAGTGCGACGAGCACTGCCTTGACAGCCTTCACTTCGACAGCTGCGCGCTCAGCGATGTGCGTTGCGAGCGATGCCTTCGTGAACTTGTCCTTCAGCGGCGTCGGAGCAGCCGGTGCCGCCTTCGCGACAACCTTCTTGGCTACTACTTTCTTCGCGGGCGCAGCCTTTTTGGCAGCCACTTTCTTGGTGACCGGTGCGGCAGCCTTCTTGGCCACCTTTTTTGCGGAAGTCGCCATGTTTCTCCTACCAGGTGTGGTCGTTGGATACACGAAGCGTGCAACGCGCGCGCTTCAACGCCGGATTCTACAAGCGCCTTGATGCTTCGTGCAGTACTTTTATGCGTTTTCGCGGGGTTTCCCGCAGGTTTTTTTGCATGCGACCGATTTCATCGACGCTCCAGCATCAAAAAACGCCTTCACGTAGGCACCCGATTGCGAATTACGTTCGATATTTGCGCACCTATACTGGGCTCGCTCAATGCCCGGATGCCTCCATGCGCGAAGCCAGATACGTCAAAGGACTCGACGGCCTGCGAGCCCTCGCCGTCATCCTCGTTTTCCTGTCCCACAAGGGCCACGTCCTTGCCATCGACGTCGGCAAGCTTGGCGTGTGGACGTTTTTCCTCATCAGCGGATTCCTGATCGTCGGTGAGCTGCATCGCAACCGCCGGGCGGTCGAGTGCGGCACCATGACGCGCCGCCATGCGCTCGCGCTGTTCCTCGCGAAACGCGCGCTGCGGATCTTTCCCGTCTATTACCTGCTGCTCGCCGCGCTCGCGATCGCGCACGCGCTGTTCTACCAGCGCGGCGTCAATCTCGGGCTCGCGTGGCACGCGGTGTTCCTGTCGAATTACTGGATCGGCGTCGTCAAGGACGGCTGGCCGGGCTCCACGTCGCACTTCTGGAGCCTCGCGGTTGAACAGCAGTTCTATCTGATCGCGCCGCTCGCACTGCTCGCGGTGCCCGCCGCGCGACACGTCGCGCTCGGCATCGCGGCCGTCGTGCTGTGTGCGCTCGCGCATCTCGCGCTCTACCTGTCGGATGCGTCGCCGGTGCTGATCTATGCATTTTCCCCGTGGAATTTCGCGCTGATCGCGCTCGGCGGCGTCGGTGCGATGGCGCTCGCCGATCGCGGTGCAGCCGCCGTGCGCCGCGTTCCGTCCGGCTGGCTCGGCGCGGCAGGCGTCGTGTTCTTCCTCGTGCTGCCCGCCTGCACCGCCCTGCCCGACGCGATCGCGGGGCTCGCGGATCTCGGCCTGTCCGCCTCGCTCGGCGCGCTGCTGCTGTGGATCGTCAGCGAACCCGAGCACCCGGTCGTGGCGCTGCTCGACTGGGGGCCGCTCGTCTATCTCGGCACGATCAGCTACGGCTTCTACCTGTTCCACAACCTGATTCCGACGCGTTTCGGCGTGCTGCCCGCGCACGTCGCGCACGTGGCCATACCTGAAATCGTCCGCGACACACTGCCCGAAATACTGCAATTCGCGCTGGCCGTGCTGCTCGCGCACCTGTCCTGGCGCTATCTCGAAAAGCGGTTGCTCGACTTCAAGAAACCGGTTTCCGCAATGCTGGCCCGGCATTTCGTCGCGCGACCGGGCACGTCGGCGCGTTGAACGCTGCGCGAACGCGGACGCGGACGCGGACGCGGACGCGGCAACGATTGAACGTGGAAACCGCGATTCAGGTCACAACCGGGAGCTGACGCCCGGCGAACGAGACGTGGCGTCGCGTCATAAAGCGGCTGATCGACTTCAAGAAGCCGGTTGCCACGATGCCGGCCCTGCGTTTGTCGCGCGGCCGAGCGCGTCGGCGCGTAAAACACCACACGGACGCGGCAACAATCGAACGGAAAATCGCGAATCTGACCATGCGCGAAAGCTGACATTCGGCGAACGAGACGCTGCGGCGCGTCATCGACCGGCGCCGACAGAATCCGTACGGTCACGACTGTCGATGCGCATCGCGCAAGCGGACGATCCGGTCGACCGCCGCGGCACCGGTTTCAGACGTGGCGCCCGTTCTTGTCGGCGCGCCCCGCTCCGCACGCGGCACCGCTCGCGAAGCCAACCCGTCACGGCAAACTCGCCGACGGCGCGCACCACGAACACGCACCCGGCACCCGCAAACGCAAAAAAGCCCCGGCGCGCGAGCGGCCGGGGCCAACGGAACAACCACCACCTGAAACAACGGAGCGCGCGACTGCTTAGGCGACAGCAGCCAGCGCGGGCAAACAGGTACGCAGGTAGGCCTCGAATTCGCGGCTCACTTCCGGATGCTGGAGCGCGAGTTCAACGGTGGCCTTGAGATAGCCGATCTTGCTGCCGCAATCGAAACGCGTGCCGAAGTAGCGATACGCGAGCACCTGCTCGTTCGCGAGCAGCGACTGGACCGCATCGGTCAGCTGCAGCTCGCCGCCGGCGCCCGGCTTGAGCTTGCGCAGGTGATCGAAGATCGTCGGCATGAACACGTAGCGGCCGACCACGCCGAGATTCGACGGCGCATCTTCCGGCGCCGGCTTCTCGATGATGCCCGACAGCTTGATGATGTCCTCTTCCCATTCGCGGCCTTCGACGACGCCGTACGAACGGCTGTCCTCGCGCGGGATCGTCTCGACCCCGATCACCGAGCTGTGATAGTGGTCGAACACGTCGACGAGCTGCTTCAGCACCGGCTGTTCGCCATGCAGCAGGTCGTCGGCGAGGATCACCGCGAACGGCTCGCCGTGCACCAGCTTCTCCGCACACAGCACCGCGTGGCCAAGGCCGAGCGCTTCCGGCTGGCGCACGTAGAAGCAGTTCACGTGGCTCGGCTTGATGCCGCGCACGAGCTCGAGCAGCTTTTCCTTGCCGCGTGCCTCGAGCTCGGCCTCGATCTCGTAGGACTTGTCGAAGTGATCCTCGATCGCGCGCTTGCTGCGCCCGGTGACGAAGATCATCTCGGTGATACCTGCGTTGATCGCTTCCTCGACCGCGTACTGAATCAGCGGCTTGTCGACGACGGGCAACATTTCCTTCGGGCTCGCCTTCGTTGCCGGGAGGAACCGCGTGCCGAGACCGGCAACG
The DNA here is from genome assembly GCF_017104605.1 of Burkholderia sp. Ac-20384. Taxonomy (NCBI): domain Bacteria; kingdom Pseudomonadati; phylum Pseudomonadota; class Betaproteobacteria; order Burkholderiales; family Burkholderiaceae; genus Burkholderia; species Burkholderia sp. Ac-20384. The sequence goes on from NZ_JAAGPE010000076.1 coordinate 33,118, forward strand.
GGGAACACGGCCTTGGTGACTTTCAACATGTTCGCATCCTGATTGCGTTGACTGCGCCGCATCGACCTGCGACCCGGCGCGATTGTGTTCCGAACGGCATATCGAGAATCGACGGTACTGCCAATTCGACTCCGCTCATTTTCGATATGGACTGATTGCCCAATGATTCCGGAAAAAATATAATCCTTTCAACCCGGTCGATATTGCCGGACCGAGTGCCGAAGCAGAAACAAATTACCGATTTTCCAGATACAAATTCTTACGATTCGAATTCCTCGATATAGGGCACGCCGCCCCGTTCGAGACCCGGGCGAATCGGTTCGTTCTTCAGCGCCTCGCGGTACGCCGACAGCACGGCCATGACCAGCAGTACTGCAGCGCTCGCGATCCAATGCATGTCCATCTTGCCGCTCCTTGCATCAATCAACTGGAGCTTCAAACTATCAGAAAAAAATCGGTAAATAATTGACCCGCCTCGCGGAACCGCTTTCTGAACGCGATAAAACCATGATGTGGAATTCCGATATTTCCCGGCGAGATTTTTTTATTCATTGATCGAATTCTTGCGCATTACGATTGGATGAAACTTCCCGTCCATCCGTCGCAAGGAATCGAATCCCATGCAAGCTCTCAGCGGATCGCCTCTGACCGCGCCGCCCGTCGCCGATCACAAGGAACACGTAATCGACGCGATGCGCGGCTTCGCGGCGCTGCTCGTCGCTTATTTCCACTGCCGCCAGGTCGTCTGGGTCGGCATGCAGAGCTTCCATCACGCTTACGGCCATGCGCTCACCCCGAGCGCGATCGCCGGCTACCTGACCTTCCCGTTCGCGTGGGGCTCCGCCGGCGTGCCGATCTTCTTCGTGATCAGCGGCTACTGCATCCACCGCAACGCGGCGCTCAAGCTCGCGGCCGATCCCGCCTACCGGCTCGATGCGCCGAACTTCTGGGTGCGCCGGTTCGCGCGCATCTACCCGGTGCTGCTCGCCGCGCTGCTGTTCACGCTCGCGCTCGACTCGGTCAGCCTGCAGATCGAGCCTGTCAGCCACAAGATCCGCGACGTCGGCCTCGTCGCGTTCCTCGTGAACCTGTTCTCGCTGCAGGGCGTCGCCGGCTACACGTACGGATCGAACGGCGCGCTGTGGACGCTGTCGCTCGAAGTTCAGTTCTACGCGATCTACCCGCTGCTGTTCGCGATCCGCCGGCGCATCGGCATGCCGGCGGTCGTGGCCGCGATCGCGCTCGTCAACGTCGCGTCGGCGTGGCTGCTCGAACGGCACGACCTGCAGTTCTTCACGTCGTACTGGTTGTCCTGGACGATCGGCGCGTGGATCGCCGACGTGCGTGCGCAGCAGGCGCGCGGCGCGGCCACCGTGCCGTCGCGCGCGTGGTACGGCGCGGCCGCCGTGCTGCTGGCCGCCGGCTGCGGCGCATTCCATTTCGGCCAGTACGGCGCATTCCAGCTGTGGTCGGCCGGCTTCGCGTGCTTCCTGTACCGCGCGCTCGCCCGTCCGCCACGCCCGACGCCGCCGCTGCGCGTGCTGAGCTGGTTCGGCGACTTCAGCTACTCGCTGTACCTGATCCACCTGCCGCTGTTCGTCTGCCTCGGCTCGGTGCTGTTCCATTCCGAGCTGCAGTTGTCGATCTGGCCGTCGTTCGCGTTCATGGCCGCCGCGATTCCGGTCGCGTACGTGTTCTACCGGATGTTCGAGCGGCCCGCGATGACGTGGTCGGCCAGCTTCAAGCCGACCCGTCCCGCCCGCGTTGTCACGCCGGCGCCCGAACGGGCCATCTGAACCGGCCGGCACGCTTTCCCGAGCCCCCGTGCGGCGTTCCGCTGCGCGGGGGCTTTTTCATGGCCTGAGCGCGCTGGCATGCCGGGTTGGCGTCGTGGGTAGCCCTTCGGCGACGGGCCGCGCTACGGGCCGCATGAGCCGTCCTCGACCGGCTTTCACCGTCGGGACTATCTGGGCGAGGCCTTCTGGCATCACCTTCTGGCATCACCTTCTGGCATCACCTTCTGGCATCACCTTCTCGCGCCACCCTCTCCCGTCGCCAACCACTCCCTCCCAATCAACGATCGGCCAAGCACGCCGCCCTATACGGCGCACAACAACCTGCTCACCACCCGCCCGACAAACGCCCCCGGCGCTGAAACACAAAGCCCCCACGCAGCACACTGTCGCATGAGGGCTCGCTTCCCGCCGGCTCGCGCCGCTTACTGCTTCTTCGCCTTCGCGGCCTTCGCCGTATCCGCGAGGATCTTCTCGACCCGCTCCACGTAGGTTTCAGTGCCGAACCGGCGCACCGCCGTCGCACGCCCGCTCGCGACGAGCCGCTCGCGCAGCGCGCCGTCGCGCTTCAGCGTATCCAGCGCATCGGCCAGCGCGGTCGCATCGCCCGGCGCGCAGAGCAGCCCGTTGTCGCCATCTTCGATGATCTCGACGACCCCCCCCGCGCGAGCCGCGACGACCGGCCGGCGCGCGAGCATCCCTTCGACGATCACGCGCCCGAACGGCTCGGGCGTGATCGACGTGTGCGCGACGACGTCGACCGCCGTCATGCACGCGGCCACGTCGCGCTGGAACCCGAGGAAATGCACGCGAGCGCCCATCCCGTGCCGGGCAACGTATTGATGCAGCTGCGCGGCGTATTCGTCCTCGCCGAACAGCGGCGCGCCGACCAGCACCACGTGCATGTCGGGATGCCGCGCGGCGGCCTCCAGCAGCACGTGCTGCCCCTTCCAGTGCGCGAGGCGGCTGAACGAACCGACCAGCCATGCATGCTCGGGCAACCCCAGCCGCGCGCGCAGCGCGGCCTGGCTGACGCCTTCCAGCGCATCGAACGGCTCGGCCGAAATGCCGTTGAACACGACGTCGACGTGCTGCGGCGTGAAGCCCGTCAGCGTACGGAACGCCTGCGCGGACGCGTCGGAGTTCGCGATCACGCGCGTGACGCCGAGCCGCGCGCAGTACTTGATCGCCAGCAACTGCTTGCTGCCGAAATGGTCGGTGCTGACGATGTCGCGCAGGTGCCACACCACCGGCTTGCGCGCGAGCCGCCCGGCCAGCGCGGCAACCACCATCGCACGCTGCGTGTTCGCGTAGATCACCTCGGCGCGGCGTGCGCGGCGCGCGACGTCGCGCACCAGCCGCACGAGCTGCTTCACCGCGCCAATCGACACGCCGCCCTGCTTGCGCACGCCCGCGAGCGCGCCCTGGTCGACCACGTCGACGCGCGCGCCGATCTCGTCGAGCGCCGCGCGGAACGGGCCGTCGTCGAACAGCAGGACGTCGGCGTTCGCGCGCATGTGCTTCATGATCTCGAGC